>CAZZIN010000005.1:0-45365 GCA_964654425.1 uncultured Clavibacter sp.
TGGCGGGCGAAGAAGAACGTCGCCAACGGAACTTCGAAACCCCCTCAATTCCCGCTGAAGTAACCGGTGAGGAGTTAGAGAAGAAGATAATTTTTCAACTGGAGTCCTTGACTCCAGGTAACGCGAAGAGCGTAGCTAGGCATCTGGTGGCACTAGAAAAGTTCTTGGAGGATGATCCTCAAAGGGCGTACTTACACGGCAAGGAAATTTCATTTAGGGCTGGCCGTCTCGCAATAGTGCGAGAACGAGCGGGTGTAGCAGCGCTGCGGGCTGGTTACTTTAAAGAGGCGCTTAAGGATTTGCGGGCGGCGTTTCGAATTGGGGGAAGTATCGAAATGCAACCCTTTATCGCGCAATGTGAAGCATCGCTAGGAAATGCGAGAAAGGCCCTGGAGATTGCAGGCAGCGTTGATGAATCAAAATTAAGCAAAGCGGGACGTGTCGAGATGCGCATTGCTGCCGCCAAAGCACGTGAAGCCTTGGGGCAAAAAGATGCCGTTGTTGTTACCTTACGATGTAGCGAATTGAATACCGTTGACGCACCATGGAGTAAGCGTCTTCATGTTGCATACCGAGACGCGTTAATTGCATCGGGAGAAGTCGAACAAGCAGAGGAATTTGTAAAAAGGTTTCCACAGAGCTTTGCGCTTTAGCGCCTCGCTTCGAAAGAGAGCGTTTTCATTGAAGGATGATGAATGGATCGGGATTAAAGGCGTTTTAAGGCGTAGGTTCTGGAAGACCCCAACAGGAGTGGCGAGTCGATGGCAGGTTGAGGCGCGCGAGATAACTCGAGTTTAGGTACCTTTAAGCCATGGCAAATGATCTCTTCTCAGCACTTCGTACATATTTGATGAAATTGAGCAATGGGGAGAAGACCCCCCAAGAAATGGCCGCTGCTTTAAATGTGTGGGCGCGTGAAAGTGGCGAGGCGATAAAGCTTAAGATTGAGGAAGAGGTTAAGAAGAATGTCTCCCGCATGGGCTTTGCCAAGGCAAGTGACCTAAAGCGAGTCGAGCGGGAATTGATGGAGCTAAAGGCGATCATCAAAGGTAAACCTGCCTCCGCAAAGAGAGCTGCCAAGAGTTCTCCTAAGAAGTCTTCGGCCAAAAAAGCAACTGGTAAAGCGAAGAAGCCGGCAGCGCGAAAGAAGGGTTCATGAAGGATAACCTCAATCAGGAAAATATCGACCGCATCTCAAACATTAAACGCAAAGTGAATGAAATTGGGCTTACTCCACTAGAGGAGCATGGCGCAAGATTTGAAGAAGTCAATCGTGACCTCACCGATGCGCTCTCATCTGTCGAGGGACTCTCAAATCAACAGTAACGCTTGATATTTTCGCGGTGAGATGAGAACTCGACTAGACGCAGAACTAGTGCGGCGGAATTTGGCAAGATCGCGTGAACATGCGCAAGATTTAATCGAGCGCGGTTTTGTAAAAGTTGGTGGCTTACCTGCACATAAAGCTGCTTCCCAAGTTGACCCAGAAGTCTCAATAACCGTCGAACTCCCTGGCGAGGACTATGTTTCAAGAGGCGGACACAAATTAGTAAGCGCCCTAGATGCTTTTCCTGATGTGAAGATAGAAGGTAGAAAGTGCCTTGATGCTGGCGCCTCTACTGGAGGATTTACCGATGTCTTGTTAAAGCGCGGAGCTGCGCGAGTGATTGCTGTTGATGTGGGATATGGCCAGCTTGCCTGGAGTCTGCAAAATGATGCGAGAGTAGAGATCCACGATCGGACCAATGTGCGAGAGATTTCGGTCGAAAAGATTGGCGGGGAAGTTGATTTGGTAGTGGCTGACCTCTCCTTCATCTCACTTAAAACCGTTCTGCCCGCATTGGCTGGGGTAGCGAATTCGGAAGCTGATTTATTGTTGATGGTGAAACCACAGTTCGAAGTCGGACGAGACCGCCTTGGCGCCGGTGGGGTGGTTCGAGAGCCGGAATTGCGCGAACTTGCGGTTGTCGAAGTTGCCAACAAGGCCGCTGAACTCGGACTAGGGGCGCTCGGTGTTGTAGCAAGCTCATTGCCCGGCCCTTCAGGAAATGTGGAATATTTCCTCTGGTTGAAGCGAGGTGCGCCTACTCTAAGGGCGGACCTAGTGCGAGAAGCGATTGAGAAAGGACCGAGGTAGATGAGTAGGAGCATCATTCTGGTTCTGCATCCTTCTAGACCTGAAGCCCATGAGTGGGCACGAAAGATTGTCAAGGACTTAAAATCAAAAGATATTGAAGTTCGTTCCTCAAGTGAAATCGCAATTGATGGCGTTGCCAAGAAGAGCGATAGCGAAATACGGAAGTCTGTAAAGGATTCCGAGTTAGTACTTGTCTTAGGTGGCGATGGAACAATCCTGAGGGGAGCCGAAATTGCACATGGAAGTGAAGTGCCAGTTCTCGGTGTAAATCTTGGCCATGTCGGTTTTCTTGCTCAGATAAATAGACCTTCTATCGATGATCTTGTGCGTGCAATTGTTGATAGAAAATACAAGACGGAACGGCGCATGACTCTTTCGTACAAAGTGGAGCGTAAAGGGAGACTGGTCGGTGAGGGTTGGGCGCTAAACGAAGTTGCCATCGAAAGAAACACTGAATCGATGATTGAATTATTTGTTCAAATTGACCATCGCCCTCTATCAAGGTGGGGATGTGATGGCGTTATATGTGCCACGCCAACAGGTTCAACTGCATACGCTTTCTCTGCTGGTGGCCCAGTCGTTTGGCCCGATGTAGAGGCGCTTGTGCTCTTACCGCTAGCTGCTCACGCCCTCTTCTCAGATCCAATGGTCGTATCACCTGATTCTGAGATCGCCATCGATGTTGAAAGCGATACTGGTGTTATTTCTGCAGACGGCTTACGCAAATTCCAATTAGCCGCAGGTGATCGAGTCCTTCTAACCAGCGAAAAAACCTTTGTCTCTCTGGCTCATCTTGAAGACATATCCTTTACTGATCGGCTAGTGGCAAAATTTAAGCTCCCGGTAGACGGGTGGCGCGGTGAGTGAAGCGACTAAGGATGGTCGCACACGGCTAGAAGAGGTATCGATCAAGGGCCTTGGTGTAATAGATAGCGCCACAATTGAATTTACTCCAGGATTAAATGTAATCACGGGCGAAACCGGCGCCGGAAAGACAATGGTAATTACTGCTCTTTCGTTAGTGCTCGGCGGAAAAGCTGATTCGGACTTGATTCGAAAAGGTAGTGAGCGACTTATTGCAAGCGGCAGATTCTTGCTGCCTGAAAGATGTCAGCCTCCTCTTATATCGCTACTCGAAGAACATGAAATAGATGTACAAGATTCAGAGATCTTGATGACGCGTACAGTGAATGTTGATGGCAAGAGCCGAGGCCACATTTCCGGGATGCCAACCACAGCAACTGTCTTAACGAGCTTGGCAAGTGAGTTGATAGAGATTCATGGTCAACATGGAACCTTGCAACTAAGCAAGCCGGCGAAGCAGCGCGAGCTTCTCGATCGATTTGGAGGAGCCAGAATAGAAAATCTTTTGCACCGCTATCAAGACCTACTAGCTCAATATTTGGATCTGGTTAAGCGGATAAAGGAGTTAGAGAAAGCCAGGAAAGATCGTGATGCAGAAATTGAGGAACTATCTAGTCTTCTGGCCGATTTCGGAAAACTTAAGCCCGCTCTTGATGAAGTAGACGAACTAGATGTTGCAATTAGCAAGTTAGAAAATGTGGAGCAGTTGAGAAGTGCGGTGGGTGGGGCAGCATCTGCGCTAGATGCTGATGAAACTGGAGCACTTTCAATCTTGGCCCAAGCCAGAAGAGCTATTCAGGCGGGGCGCAGTAAAGATCCAAGAATTGAGGAGTTAGCTGCGCGTTTAGACGAGAGTTTCTACTCCCTTTCCGATATTTCAGGCGAACTTAGCGGATATTTGGAGGCGTTAGCTGCCGATCCTGCAAGGCTAGAAGAATTAATGACTCGCAGAGCCGCTCTTAGAGCCTTCGCAAAGCGTCATGGTTCAGGTGGTGAATTGGTGAATGCGCTTAATCAGGCGATCTCACGCGCGGAAGAGGCGCGCCAACGCATCGGAGATCTTCAGGGCGGCGAAGATCGAATTGCGGAATTAAGTAAAGAAGCAGGGAAAGTTCGAGCAGGCCTCGCAAGAGTTGCTCAGGAATTATCGCTTGAGCGAACAAGAAGTGCCGCAAAGTTAGGTGAAGAAGTTACTCGGGAACTTCAAGCACTTGCAATGCCCAAGTCCACCTTTAAGTGCCTCGTCGATCCGATTGCTAAAGATCTAGAGAACGGAGGAGAGTTCGGCTCTTTCGGTAATGATGAGATTCAAATGGTCTTTTCCGCACATAGCGGAGGTGAGTTGCTGCCGATTGCCAAAGCAGCAAGTGGGGGAGAGTTATCTAGGCTTATGCTTGCGATTGAAGTAGTGGTTGCAGCAACTTCTCCTAAGGGCACTTATCTCTTTGATGAGGTAGATGCTGGAATCGGAGGAAAAGCTGCTCTAGAGGTGGGAAAGAGACTTCGCAAGCTCGCTGAACATTCACAAATAATCGTTGTAACACACCTACCTCAAGTTGCAATTTGGGCGGACAACCATCTGCGTGTGATGAAAGATAGTTCGGGATCAATAACAGAAAGTTCGATTTCCAAAGTCATAGCAGGGGAAAGAGAGATAGAAATCGCTCGTATGCTTTCTGGGCTTGAGGACTCCGAACACGCCCAAGAGCACGCTCGGGAACTCTTGGATTTAGTAAAAGGATAGACGGCTGATAAGTTAGCCCTCCATGACCGCCCCTCATGTGACGAAGCATCTGTTCGTCACCGGCGGAGTCGCCTCAAGTCTCGGCAAAGGTTTAACTGCCTCAAGTCTAGGAAGACTTCTTCGTGCTCGTGGCCTTCGAGTCACAATGCAGAAACTTGACCCATACATAAATGTCGACCCCGGAACAATGAATCCATTTCAGCACGGGGAAGTCTTTGTCACCGAAGATGGAGCTGAGACGGATTTAGATATTGGCCACTATGAGCGATTTCTTGATACCAATCTGCATGGCTCTGCGAATGTGACCACGGGTCAGGTTTATTCGCGCGTCATAGCAAGGGAACGTCGTGGGGAATATCTAGGGGACACAGTTCAGGTAATCCCTCACATCACAAATGAAATTAAGGATCGAATTCGGGTGATGGCTGCTCCTAATATCGACATAGTCATCACTGAAGTGGGTGGAACGGTTGGAGATATTGAATCACTTCCATTCCTTGAAGCTGCACGGCAAATCAGACAGGAAGTTGGACGAGAAAATGTCTTTTACCTACATGTCTCGTTAGTTCCCTATATCGGTCCCTCTGGAGAGCTCAAGACAAAGCCGACTCAGCACTCAGTTCAAGCCTTAAGGTCTATTGGAATAACTCCCGACGCGGTGGTTCTCCGCTCTGACCGCGAGATACCGATTAGTGTTAAAAAGAAGATCTCTTTGATGTGCGATGTGGATCAGGAAGCTGTAGTAGCTGCAGTTGATGCACCTTCAATTTACGATATTCCAAAGGTGCTTCATCGCGAGGGCCTAGATGCATACATTGTGCGTCGCCTTGGCCTTCCTTTCCACGATGTGGAATGGGCCGAGTGGGATGAACTTTTGGGTCGGGTACACAATTCAAGTGCAACAATCAAAGTTGGTTTAGTTGGAAAGTATGTCGATTTACCTGATGCATATTTATCGGTTACAGAAGCGCTTCGGGCGGGTGGTTTTGATAACAATGTAAGGGTAGAGATCAAATGGATTGTTAGTGATAACTGCGAAACCGATTCTGGGGCGGAGAAAGAACTCTCCGGCATTGATGCGATTTGTGTACCGGGAGGGTTCGGTGTGCGCGGTATAGAGGGCAAAGTTGGCGCACTTAAATACGCTCGTGAGAAGAAGATCCCAGCGCTTGGCTTATGTCTCGGCTTACAGTGCATGGTGATTGAAGTGGCTAGGAATCTTGGTGGCATAAAGGGAGCCAATTCCGCTGAGTTTGAACCAACCACCTCCGATCCGGTGATTGCAACAATGGCTGATCAAGAAAAGGTTATCGCGGGGCAGGCTGATATGGGCGGAACTATGCGTCTTGGCTCATATAAAGCAAAACTTTCAAAGGGTTCAATAGTTGCAGAGGCTTACGGAAGCGAGGAGGTATCAGAACGCCATCGCCATCGCTACGAGGTAAATAATAAATATCGCGAACAGATTGCGAAGGCAGGTTTAATCTTTAGCGGCATCTCACCCGATGGCGAGTTAGTTGAATTTGTTGAGCTACCCAAAGATGTACATCCTTACTATGTAGGCACTCAAGCGCACCCAGAGTTCAAGTCTCGTCCGACGCGTCCGCATCCGCTCTTTAGTGGATTAATCAAGGCCGCAATCTCTCGTGGAAAATAGCGCTCGGTTAAATAGTTTTCTTAGCCATCTCAGCGTCGAAAGAGGATTAAGTCCTAACACAATCTCCTCTTATAAAAGAGATTTGGAGAAACTTCTCGAATTCCTCTCGCGCTTAGGAATTTCTCTAAGCACAGCAAACTCGGATCAATTGCGTGACTTCATCTCATCCCAGCGAGCTGCTGGGCTCTCCGAATCCAGTTTGGCAAGACTTACAGTTGCTGTGCGAAGTCTCTATAAGTTTCTTGCTAAAGACCAGGGCCTCCATGATGTAGCACGAGAGCTGCAGCCGCCCGCAATCCCAAAACGGCTTCCAAAAGCTTTAACAATTGATGAAATTAGCGCTTTGCTCAGCGCGCCAAGTCAGGAAGGGTTTGGAATCCGTGATCGAGCGCTCCTAGAACTCCTCTACGCAACAGGGGCTCGTGTCAGCGAGATAGTTGCACTGAACCTAGAGGATGTGAAATCAAGCGATGAAGCAATCACAACTATTCGGGTCACCGGAAAGGGTAAGAAAGAACGGATTGTCCCAATGGGTAGCTTTGCGAGAACTGCGCTTGATCAGTATTTGACGCGCGTACGACCAGGGCTTTTAAAGAGAAGTGAACGAGCGCTATTTCTTAACTCTCGCGGTGGGAGATTGACTCGACAAAGCGCTTGGGCAATTGTGCTTGCTTGCGCGAAACGGGCAGGAATTGAACGGAGCATATCGCCCCACGCGCTGAGGCATTCTTTTGCTACTCATCTATTGGACGGAGGGGCTGATATACGAGTTGTCCAAGAACTTCTGGGACATGCATCTGTTACAACAACTCAGATTTATACCCTTGTAACTATAGACAAACTGAGAGAAAGTTACGCAAGCGCCCACCCACGTGCTCGCTGAGATGAGGGAGTAGGACTAGCGACCGCGTAATCTTCTAGCGATTATTGACTGGTCGCCCTTTGATTCAAGATCAGCGATAACTATCGATAGCGCTTCTCGTACGATTCGGCCACGATCTACTGCAAGACCAAGATCGCCTCGAAGATGTAAACGCGCTTGTTCCAAATCAAAGAGTTCTTCCGGTGATAGGTAGACGGTGATTTTCTCATCATGCTTTTCTCTTCCAGAAGGACCTTTATCTAAACCAGTAGGGCGACGACGTGGAGTTTGGCGAACACCAGTTGATCGTGGAGCTGACTTAGTTGTCGCAGAAGTTGTTGGTCGATTTGTATGAACAACCTCTTCAGCTGCTTCGACCTGATCTGGCACAGCGCTGAGGGTTGTTTTTCTAAAAAGCTCATCTGCACCAGGCAGGCTTATACGTCTTGTCATCGCACACCTCCATTAGCGATCAATTCACGAGCGAGTCGGCGATACGAAGCAGCGCCGACCGAAGAACTTGCATAAGAAGTAATGGGTTCGCCCGCGACCGTAGTTTCGGGGAATCGGACGGTTCGCGCAATCGTTGTGTCACAAACTTTTTCTGGGAAAGCTTCACTTATTCGTTCCAGAACCTCGCGGCTATGTACGGTTTTCTTATCAAACATCGTAGGCAGAATCCCTAGAAGTTTTAGGTCAGGATTCGTATTAACTTGCACCTTCTTGATGATGTCATCTAAGAGGGCTACGCCGCGAAGCGCAAAATACTCGCACTCAAGTGGGACTAAAACCCAATGCGATGCCGTCAAGGCGTTTACTGTCAGAAGACCTAGGGAGGGTTGGCAATCAATCAAAATGACATCGTAGAAATCCAAGACTGGAGCAAGAACTCGCTTCAGAACTTTCTCGCGGGCGATGACATTTACAAGCCCACCTTCGGCTCCAGCAAGGTTTTCGTGGGCAGGAATCATGTCCATCCCAGGCACACTTGTCTTAAGGAGAAAATCATCAATTTTTGTTGATTCATCCATCATCAGGTCGTAGATGGAACCCTCGATTTCTCTAGTTGAGACATTTAGCCCAACAGAAAGTGAATGTTGGGGATCAAAATCCACTAATAGGACTCTTCGTCCCATCTCCGCAAAAGCCGCCCCGAGATTGATTGTTGTCGTAGTTTTTCCTACGCCGCCTTTCTGATTGACGACCGAAATAATTCGAGCATCGCCATGGGTACTGAGTGGAGGAGGTTCCGGAAAACGAGGAGTAGCTTTGCCAAGTACCGATGAGGTAGTAACAACTTCGTTCTCATTCTTTGACGCTGGACGAATTGTCGATTTAGCGTTCAAGTGAGAAATCTCTGAAGCACTTTTTGCCATGGCGCGACTCTACGCAGATGGATACTCAATATTGGAGCGACACGCGTAGAGTTACAACACCATGTCAGCAGAGAATTCTGAACTCTCAAGTGAAACTTTAGGTTTCGCGAGCGGCGAGTCAACTCCGCAAACGGCAACTATTAGCGCTGCGCCGGCTGGACGCATTGCTGGATTCTCAGTATCTCTAAAGAACTTCGATGGACCTTTTGATTTATTGTTGCAACTTATTTCGCGCCACAAAATGGATGTAACTGAGGTTGCGATCGCTACGGTAACCGATGAATTTATAGCGTATATCAAGGCTTTGGAGGCTACAGATGAGGGTTGGAAGTTAGATCATGCGACCGAATTTCTCGTAGTAGCTGCAACACTTCTAGATCTTAAAGCGGCTCGGCTGCTACCCTCGGGCGAGATAGATGATGAAGAAGATCTCGCGCTACTAGAAGCTCGCGATCTTCTATTCGCTCGCCTGCTTCAATATCGGGCATTTAAAGAGATTGCCTCCATTTTGGAACGCCGGATTGAAGTTCAGGAACGCACCTTTGCTCGCAGCGTTGCACTGGATCCAGTATTTGCAAACCTGCTACCTGAGGTCCTTATCGGTGTTACTCCAGAGCGATTCGCAGCGATCGCAAACCGGGTACTCACGCCGAAAACCACCCCGACCCTTTCGACCGCACATCTACATCTTGCGATGGTCAGCGTCGCCGCCGAGGCTACCCAAGTTATCGCCCATCTCCGGCGCCACAAAAGCGCCACTTTTAGGTCCCTTGTTGCTGACGCGCCCAACACCCTTGTGGTGGTAGCTCGTTTCCTAGCCCTATTGGAGCTCTATCGCGAAGGCCAGATTCGGTTTGAGCAAGTGGTCGCCCTCGGCGAACTGCAGGTTACTTGGACGGGAAGCGAGAGCGGCGAAATTCGAGTAAGTGACGAGTTTGATCAACCGGTCAAGATGGAAAGTGAGGGTGAAAGTGTCTGAACGAGAACTAGAGCGATCAATCGAAGCTATTTTGATGGTCGTCGAAGAACCGCTTTCCGAAGTGGTCCTTGCCCAGATAATTGAGCGTCCTACTGAAGAGATCCTTGAAGCTCTCAATCGCCTGCAGGGTGAGTACGAGAGCCAGGGGAGAGGATTTGAGCTCAAGCAGATATCTGGCGGCTGGCGCTTTTATAGCCATCACGACCTCGCCCCGCTCGTTGAGAAATTTGTGCTCGATGGCCAACAGGCCAAATTGACCCAGGCTGCTCTCGAGACCCTTGCGGTAATTGCGTATCGCCAGCCGATTTCAAGAGCCCGGGTTTCAGCAATCCGAGGAGTAAATGTCGAGGCAGTCATGAAAACCCTTGTAAATCGCGGTTTAGTTGAGGAATGCGGGATCGAACACGAAACTGGCGCAATTCTCTATCGGACCACTAGTTATTTCCTCGAGAGAATTGGGCTAAATCGAGTCGAGGACCTCCCTGCTTTAGCGCCATTTTTGCCGGATGTCGATGGCTTAGATGAGGTGATTGCCTCACTTACCGATTAGGTAAGTTTTTTAATGAACTACGCGTAGAATTCCTTAGTGCCGGAGATCCGCCTTCAGAAATTCCTCGCCGATTCTGGGATAGCTAGTCGGCGAAAGTGCGAGGAGCTCATCGCTTCGGGCCGCGTAAAAGTAAATGGGCGGACCGTTTCCACACAAGGGGTCAAAATTGACCCGTTAAAGCATCAAGTCTCAGTAGATGGTGAGACAATTACAGTGCAATCATCCAAAACTTATATTGCGTTTTATAAACCACGAGGCGTTTTGTCCACCATGTCAGATGATCGAGGACGAAGATCTCTAGGTGATTTTTTTGATTTGCGAAATGAACGTCTTTTCCATGTTGGAAGACTTGATAAGGAGAGCGAAGGTCTCATACTCCTAACCAATGATGGCGAATGGGCCAATAGCCTCGCACACCCCTCAAAGGGGGTAGAGAAAAGCTATGAAGTTCTAGTGGAGGAGGTGGTCACTCGGGATCATCTGGAACGGCTGCGAAAAGGGGTTAGATTGGAGGACGGGTTGGCAAAAGCTGAGACGGTTAGATCGGTACCTGGTGGGCTTGAGATCTCGCTTCACGAGGGGCGCAATCAGATTGTTCGACGAATGTGCGCTGCAGTGGGATTGAACATCACCGTGTTGAAGCGAACAAGGATTGGCAAGATTCGGCTCGGCGAATTGAAGAGCGGCAAATGGAGATATCTATCTAAGGTTGAAACGCTTAATAGTTAAAACCTTTTAACAATTTAACGCTTTTTTCAAATAAGTCATTTAAATGCTTTATCGACAATTTAAAGGAAGATGATTGCCTATAAATCGACTTTTATCAGCGTAAAGCCACCTATAAATACCTCTTTATCGACAATCACGGGACCGGACTTTCCCCCGATGAAAAATCGACATTAGGAATCCCCATGCCCTTCTTTATAAAAATAGGCTTAATCGTTTATCGACATAACGAGAAAGTCACTTCCCACGAGATTGGCCCAATCCCGAGTAAAATTCGCTGATGAAAGTTCGTGGAATCAGAGGCGCCACCCAAATCGACCGTGATGAACCTGGCTTGATGCAGGAAGCGGTCGTCGAGCTAATGCAAGAAGTGATGCGCGCAAATAGTCTTTCTACAGGCGAACTTATTTCGGTGATCTTCACTGTTACGCATGACATCAAATCAGACTTCCCAGCAGCTTCCGCTCGCGCCATGGGCCTAGGGGATGTTCCACTTCTATGCTCTACGGAGATCCCAGTCCCAGGAAGTTTGCCTCGTACCATCCGCGTTCTAGTCCATTGTGAAACTGAGCGTAATCAGAAACAAATCGCCCATATATATCTGCGCGGGACAACGGTCCTTAGGAAAGATCTCGCACAATGAGGGTAAATGGGGCACGCGTCATTGGCGCGGGACTCATCGGAACCTCAATCGCCCTTCGCCTCAAAGAGCTTGGTTGGGAGGTAGAGGTTGCTGATTCAAACCCAGTCTCCGAAAGTCTTGCCCGCGATCTCCTCGGATCTCTATCAAAGCCCTCGAACATTGAAGTCGTAGTCATTGCCACCCCTCCAAATGAGGTAATTGATTCACTCATTAAAGAGTTCAAAAGTAACCCTCAAGCAATATTTATAGATGTTGCTAGCGTTAAAACTAATACTCAACTTGAAGTAGATAGATATTCGGAGCTTTCAGTTCGCTTTGTTGGCACCCATCCAATCGCAGGACGAGAAGTAACCGGAGCACAAGGCGCTCGCAGCGATCTATTTGATGGCCGAGCCTGGATCCTGACGCCTTCGCCCTCTGTCCCAGAATCAATTGTTGGAGATGTTGAGTCTTTAATAACTTCGATCGGTGCGACCCCGTATCGGATGACTCCAAGGGAGCACGATCGTCTTTTCGCAAATATTTCACACCTCCCTCAAATTCTAAGTACCGCTCTTGCAGGTGCGATTAGTGGAGTTTCTGGAGAGATTGAATTGGCAGGTCAGGGATTGAGGGACATGTTGCGAATATCTGGGTCTAATGCTTCTCTTTGGAGTGAGATCCTAGTTTTAAATCGAGCCGAAGTAATCGCATCACTAAGCAAATTGCAGAGTCTTTTAAAGGAATTGGAGTCAAGCATCGCCGCCAGCGATAAAGATTCAATCATCAAACATTTTGAAGTTGGAAATAGAGTTCAAGCAAAAGTGAGCAGTAAGCACGGTGGAAGCCCCAGGCAATACTCTTATCTCAGCGTTGTTATAGACGACAGGCCAGGACAACTGGCATCCCTTTTTAATGAATGTGCAAAGGTTGAAGCCAATATCGAAGATCTCTCACTGGAACATTCCCCAAAACAAGAGACCGGTCTGATTCGACTCGCCTTATCTGAATCCGATGCCAACAATTTATTAGCCCATCTTTTAAGCCGAGGATGGAGAGTCCATAAGCAATGATGTGGCGAACAAACACAGTAGTTGTTGCGATGGATGGACCCAGTGGCGCTGGGAAATCTTCTACTTCAAAAGGTCTAGCAGCGCGAGCTAACTGGAGCTATTTGGATACCGGAGCGCTTTACCGAGCAGCAACCTGGTTAGCTATCAATGAAAACATCACGGATGAAAAAGCGCTTGTTTCTGCTCTACAAAAAAGACCAATCAAATTTATAACTGATCCCAAAAATCCGCGCATATTTCTCGGAGAGACCGAATTGACTAAAGAAATTCGGGAAACACAAATTACGGAGAAGGTTAGTGAGATTAGCGCTTGGCCACTTCTTCGTAGAGAGTTACTGGAACAGCAACGTCGAATCATAGATTCTGCCCCTAGTGGGATAGTGGTCGAGGGACGAGATATAGGCACGGTTGTAGCGCCAAGAGCCCAGGTAAAGATTTTTCTCCAGGCAGACATCGAAAAGCGCGCGCAGCGGAGGAGTGATGAGTTTGCTTCCCTTGATATAAAGGCAGGTGGAGTCTCTGAGGTTGCTGGTGCGCTTGCTTCGCGCGATGAACAGGACAGCACCAGAGCGACTTCGCCACTAAAGAAGGCTCATGATGCAATTCTTGTTGACTCAACTCATCTAACCTTAGATGAGACGATCGAGTACATCTGGAATGTCCTTAAACAACGATCTCTTTTAGGACTTCCAATCGTTGCAGTCATTGGGCGTCCCAACGTTGGAAAGTCAACCTTGGTAAATCGGGTAATCGGCGGGCGTGAGGCAATCATTGAAGATACGCCCGGAGTAACTCGCGATCGAGTCAAGTATGACGCTGAATGGAACGGAAGAAAATTCACCATTATGGACACCGGTGGCTGGGAGCCGACAGCTGAAGGAATTGCCTTAAAAATTTCCGATGCGGCAGCAAGTGCAATTGGTGAAGCAGATCTAATTCTGTTCGTTGTTGACGCTCATGTAGGTGCTCAAAGTGAAGAGTTGGAACTTGTGGATGTTTTGCGAAAAAGCAAGGTTGAAGTGATGCTAATTGCAAACAAAGTTGATTCGGAAAAAGATGAACTTGATGCTCATCAACTCTGGAATATTGGGTTAGGCGAACCGTTTTTTGTATCTGCTGCCCATGGACGAGGCAGCGGCGATCTTCTTGATGTCATTGTTAAGAAACTTCCAGAAGTTGGAAAGGGGAGAATCGCAGACGGTTTTCGCAAAGTCGCAATTGTGGGTCGCCCCAATGTTGGTAAGAGCAGTCTTCTAAATACATTTGCTGGCAGTTATCGCGCCCTAGTTGATGATGCAGAAGGAACCACGAGAGATCCGATCGATGAGTTGATTGATGTCGACGGTAAAACCTGGCGGTTCATAGATACCGCAGGTATCCGCAGGCGCGCCCACCAAGCAAGCGGAACGGACTACTACGCTGCCTTGAGGACCGAGAGAGCAATCGAGAACGCCGAGGTAGTAGTGATTGTGCTCGATGCCTCAGTGACCATGACTGAACAGGACCTTCGAATAATCTCAATGGCCGAGGAGGCAGGCAAAGCCCTCGTAGTGGTCATGAACAAGTGGGATCTCTTGGATGAAGATAGACGTGAACAGTTAGAGCGCGAAATAGACCGAAATCTTGATCAGGTTGAATGGGCCGAACGGATCAATTTATCTGCCAAAACTGGATGGCATAAGGATCGGCTTATTCCGGCAGTTGAGCGCGCCCTCGCGGGTTGGGAATTTAGAGTTCCAACTGGGCGCTTAAATGCATTTCTGGGCCAGCTGGTTAGTTCGAATCCACCCCCAGTGCGAGGGGGCAAGCAGCCCAAGATTCTCTTTGCCACCCAAGCCGGAATTGAACCTCCTACATTCATAATCTTTGCATCTGACTTCCTCGAGTCAAGCTATAGACGTTTTATCGAGAGACGTCTAAGGGAAGAGTTCGGATTCTCCGGCTCGCCAATTCGCATCTCGGTTCGACTACGAGAGCGCTAAGAGCCCAAACACGAAAAAGGTACTATTCAATTACGGGACGTAGCGCAGCTTGGTAGCGCACATGGCTGGGGGTCATGTGGTCGGAGGTTCAAATCCTCTCGTCCCGACTCTTCTTTTTAGACCTTACAGAGATAGTAAATAGGAGGAATTCTGGAAGCTAAGGCCCTCTTCACCATTCCAAATTCTCTAACTCTCCTTCGAGCACTCGGAGTACCCCTTTTCCTTTTTTTTGTAGTTGAGGAGCAACTTGGATGGGCGGTTTTCACTCTCGTGGTGGGAGGGCTTACTGACTATTTGGACGGCAAGCTCGCACGCGCTTTGAATCAAGAGAGCAAATTGGGCGAACTACTAGACCCAGCTGTGGATCGGCTCTATATCGCGAGCGTCTTAATTGCCATGTATCTGACGGAATCAATTCCCTTAGTTGTTCTGGCTTTAATAGTGATTCGAGATGTCGCACTTGGGATCATGCTCATAGCGATGCGCAGTAAAAGAGTGGATCCATTCAAAGTAACTTATCTTGGGAAAGCTGCAACGTTTAATCTTCTATACGCCCTGCCCCTCTTACTCCTATCCGACTCAAGCGGAGAGACCTTGAGCGATATAGCCTTCATCGCAGGATGGGCATTCGCGGGTTGGGGAATCGGACTCTATTTGTGGACTGGTTTGCTTTACGCTAGAACTGGCCTTGGTCAAATTAAGAGGGGGAGCCTTGGGTAACGTTCCAGATAATCTTTCGTATACAAAAGAACATGAGTGGGTTGCCAAGGTTGATGGATCGAGATTCAAGATTGGTATTACTGATTATGCGCAAGGCGCCCTTGGTGACATCGTCTATGTACAACTTCCAAAAGTTGGAGACGTTGTAGAGGCGGGTAAAGTTTGTGGTGAAGTTGAATCAACCAAAAGCGTGTCAGAGATATACGCTCCTCTATCAGGAACGATCGTGTCGGTAAATACCGAATTGGATAGTAAGCCGGAAACTATCAACGCTGATCCGTATGGAGCTGGTTGGTTAGCGGAGATTGAAATTGCAAGCGAAATTGCCACCGGGACGCTTCTCTCTGCTGAGGAGTACAAGACACTTACCGCTTGACTCGCCCCAACCTCCACCATAGGGTGAGCCTGAAGTTAAACCTTAGATTTATGGGAGGGAACGTGGTCTCAGCAGCTGGAGAGAAGAACGACCTCACCACCACCATTCATCTAACCGCTCTGCGTTCGGTCGAAAGTCCGGTTAATAAGCTCCTTGATCAAGCAGGCCCAGAGTTGGCAAGAGTCTTGTCGGAATTAAGTGAAGGCTCAGCGATGTTGGTCTCTTTGATCGGACCAAATAGGGGAGCGCGCTATCTTCTTGATGACGAATCGGTTCGAATTGGTCGTGCACCAGAGAGCGAAATCTTCTTAGATGATGTAACAGTCTCAAGAAAGCATGCCCAAATTGAAAAACGCGATCGTAAGTTCAATCTAGAAGATCTGGGTAGCTTGAACGGCACCTACCTAAATGGGGAGATCACCTCTAATGCGGTCCTCAAGGATGGCGATGAGGTTCAAATAGGAAAATTTAGAATGCATTTCTTTACTGGAAAGGCTGGAAAATGAGCGTTCCCGCACGCGCATATTTAAGCATCGGTGAAGTTCTTGCAAAACTACGAGGAGATTTCCCAGATATAACAATTTCGAAGATTCGATTTTTAGAGTCTGAAGGTTTGATTGAACCACAACGTACCCCATCTGGATATAGAAAATTCACAACACCTGATCTTGAAAGATTGCGCTATGTGCTTTTGGCTCAACGCGATCATTACTTACCGCTCAAAGTTATTAAAGAGAACCTCGATGCGTTAGATCGAGGGCTTGAGCCGGCGCCGGTCTCAGGAGGATCTGCCACACCAAGAATGCTTCCAGTTGATGCCGCAGTTGCCCCGTCTGCTTTCGCAGAACAGAGTGACTTGCGACTTTCGCGCGAGGAACTCCTGAAGAGCGCTGAGATCAATGTTGAACAATTGGCTGAGTTAGAGAGTTACGGATTAGTTGCAGCAAGAGGAAAACACTTCGATGGAGATGCGCTCATGATTGCTAAAGTTGTCGGCGAACTAGCTGCATTTGGAATTGAAGGTCGCCACTTGCGGGCATTTAAGGCTGCTGCAGATAGGGAAGTTGGACTTGTAGAACAGGTTATTACTCCGCTACTCCGCCAGAAAAATACAGAGTCAAAGGCTCGCGCCGAGGAAGTTGCACGGGAGATTGCTTCGCTTTCGATTCGTCTTCATGCCTCCTTAGTCCGCGCTGGCCTTCATCGCGCCAAATGAGTTTTCAAGCCCTCGATGTCGTGGGCGTAAGGGTTGAAATGCCCTCAAACCAACCCATTGTCCTGCTGAAGGAAATTGGGGGAGTTCGTTACCTGCCTATATGGGTGGGAGCGGTCGAAGCGACCTCCATTGCTTTCGCCCAACAGGGAGTTCAACCACCTAGGCCCCTGACTCATGATTTAATGAAAGACATCCTTACCTCGTTAGATATTGGCGTTGACTCAATCCATCTAACGGAGTTGAAGGATGGGGTTTTTTACTCCACCATCAACCTCAAGGGGGGCATTTCAGTTTCAGCCAGACCAAGTGATGCCATTGCCCTCGCCCTTCGAACAGGCTCGCCCATCTTAGGTAGCGAGGAATTGCTCACTGAGGCCGGCATTGAGATCCCAGACCAAGCCGAAGACGAGGTCGAGAAGTTCAAGGAGTTTTTAGAGGGGATCAACCCCGAGGATTTCAAAGCGTAGAACTCTAAAGTATTAGTTGAGATTTAGAGTGTGTCGGTCATTGATGTCGAATCGTTCGGGACTTACCGTTAAGGCACTCGAGTGAGAGGCTTCCCCCTGTGACTTCAAATGAGATCGGCTACCGCGGAGCAACCGCATGCACTGCCGCGGGTATCTCGTATCGCCAACTCGATTATTGGGCGAGAACAGGTCTTGTCGAACCAACTGTTAGGGGAGCGAGCGGTTCGGGATCCCAGCGTTTATATGGCTTCAGGGATATCTTGGTATTGAAAATCGTTAAACGTCTTTTAGATGCAGGGGTTTCGCTACAGAATATTAGAAGCGCGGTAAATCATCTCCGTGAGCGTGGGATCGAAGATTTGGCTCGAATAACGCTTATGAGTGATGGTTCATCAATCTATGAGTGCACAAGTTCGGAGGAGATCTTTGATCTCCTGCAGGGCGGCCAGGGTGTCTTCGGAATCGCAGTCGGTAAGGTCTGGAGCGAAGTTGAAGGATCGCTGACCTTGCTACAAGGCGAAGATTTGCAAGATGGCAGCGTTGTCGCAGGTGCGGGAAGCGATGAACTTGCAGAGCGTCGCAAGCTTCGCGGCGTATCTTAATATCGCGCACTTCTAACTGACGCTTTATCCTTCTCGGCGTGACCCGGCGAGAATTTTCTGATCGACATATTGGCCCCTCAGCCGATCAAATTGGGACGATGTTGCATGAACTCGGCTATTCCGATTTAGATAAATTTATTGCCGATGTTCTTCCGGATTCGATAAAGCTCTCCGAAGTGTTTGGCGTGAACCTTCCGAAGCCGGCCTCAGAGCCCGAGACTATTGCGCAACTAAAGGAGATTGCATCTAAGAATCAAGAAATGATTTCAATGATTGGTATGGGCTATTACGGAACACATACGCCCCCGGTTATTCTTCGAAATGTTCTAGAAAATCCAGCTTGGTACACCGCTTACACTCCTTACCAGCCAGAGATTTCACAGGGTCGACTAGAAGCTCTCTTTGCCTTTCAAACGATGGTGAGTGATCTAACTGGATTACCAATATCAAACGCTTCGATGTTAGATGAATCAACAGCAGCAGCTGAAGCTATGACACTCGCGCGTAGAGCGTCGAAGAGCCCAGATTCTGCGGGCTTCTTGATTGATAAAGGCGTTCATCCCCAAACCAAATCTGTGATTGCAACACGTGCTAAACCACTTGGAATTGAAGTTCATGAAGTTGATTTCAAGAGTACTTCTCTTGATGATGCTTTTGCCATCTTGATTCAATACCCATGCACTTTCGGAACACTTCCTGAATTAGTTGAGTTAATGCATCTCGCAAAGAGCAAAGATGTAATGGTAATCATGGCAACAGACTTGCTAGCGCTTACTCTGATTCGCTCACCGGGGGAGTGGGGAGCCGATATCGCAGTCGGTTCGGCCCAGAGATTTGGAGTACCTATGGGCTTTGGTGGTCCGCATGCAGGATTCCTTGCAGTTCGCGAGGGATTAGAACGCGCACTTCCTGGACGATTAGTGGGACAGAGCATTGACTCATCCGGTGACCCGGCGCTAAGGCTTGCGCTACAAACTCGCGAGCAACATATCCGTCGAGATAAAGCAACGAGCAATATTTGTACAGCTCAAGTTCTTCTTGCCAACATCGCTGCACTCTATGCCGCTTGGCATGGACCGGAAGGACTTCGTGAAATTGCAGTCCGCACACACAACTTAGCGCGAACTTTCGCCGGTCATTTGCGACGCTCGGGTTTCAAGTTACTTAGTGAGACATTCTTCGACACGGTTACGTTTGCAGCAGAAAATCCTGGCGCTCTGGTTGAAAGCGCCCAGCGAATTGGAATCAATGTACGTCTAAGCAAGAGTGGCGTATCGGTCTCATTTGATGAAACAACGACAGATGAGATCATGGAGAAATTAGTCCGTGCTTGGGGTCTTGCAATGGCGAGAGGGGAGAGCATTGGGAGCATCCATGACCTGAGAAAGACTTCATATCTCTCACATCCGATTTTCAATTCTTATCACTCGGAAACTTCGATGCTTCGTTACATCAGAACGCTCTCGGATCGAGATCTAGCTTTAGATCGGACGATGATTCCGCTCGGTTCATGCACGATGAAACTCAATTCCACAACCGAGATGGAGGCCATTACTTGGCCAGAGTTTGCCAATCTCCATCCATTTGCTCCAGCAAATCAGAGTGCGGGGACAAGGTCTCTAATTAAGGAACTATCAGATTGGTTAGTTGAAATTACGGGTTACGACGCGGTCTCGCTCCAGCCCAATGCCGGTTCTCAAGGCGAGTTCGCGGGATTGTTGGCAATTCGAAATTACCTCGATAGCAAAGGGGAGTCGAATCGAGACATCTGCCTAATTCCATCAAGTGCTCATGGGACCAATGCTGCGAGCGCCGTTATGGCCGGCATGAAGGTTGTTGTGATCGCATGCGACGAGCAGGGAAATGTTTCAATAGATGACTTGAAGGGCAAAATTAGTGAGTACGGAGATCGCCTCGCAGCGCTCATGGTGACTTACCCTTCAACTCATGGAGTATTTGAATCTGAAATCAGCGCGATTTGTGGATTGATTCATGATGCTGGCGGTCAGGTATATGTAGATGGCGCGAATTTAAATGCACTCGTTGGTCTTGCACAGCCTGGAAAATTTGGAGCAGATGTTTCTCACCTTAATTTGCATAAGACATTTTGCATTCCACATGGTGGCGGGGGACCAGGGGTTGGTCCTGTAATCGCACGACGTCATCTTGCAGCGCATCTGCCAAATCATCCACTTGATTCTTCGGCTGGCCCATTGACCGGCCCCGGGCCAGTAAGCGCAGCTCCTTTTGGTTCCGCCTTAATTCTTCCAATTTCTTGGGCCTATATAAGAATGATGGGCGCTGATGGACTTAAGTTGGCAACCGAAGTTGCAATCCTTTCGGCGAATTACATCTCAAAGAAACTTGAGCCCTATTTCCCAACTCTCTATAAGGGCAAGGGTGGATTCATCGCGCATGAGTGCATTATTGATTTACGTGAAATAACCAAAACAACTGGGGTTAGTGTCGATGATATTGCTAAGCGACTCATGGATTTCGGCTTCCACGCACCAACAATGAGCTTCCCAGTTGCAGGAACGCTCATGATCGAACCAACTGAGAGTGAAGATATCGCTGAGGTGGACCGGTTCATTGAAGCGATGCGCCTGATAAGAGCTGAGATTGATGAGATTGCGAGTGGAAAGGTTGCCCTTGAGGCATCCGCGCTTCGAAACGCTCCACACACCTTGAAGGATCTAGTTGGTGATTGGATCCGTCCCTACAGCCGGGAAGAAGCGATATTTCCCGCCGGGAGCGCTGTGGGCATCGGTCGCAGGGGTAAATATTGGCCCACAGTTGGTCGAATCGATGGGGCATATGGAGATCGGAACCTGGTCTGCGCCTGCGAGCCAATCGAAGCCTTGGCGATTAATTAGTTAACATAATGTCAATTATCGGCTAAATACTGAGCCCCGGGCCAAAGTAAGTGCCAGCGCGAATATGGCCACCCAGAACCAACTCCCGATCCGAGATGCCAGAGTCGTTGTTTGGTAGGTCGCAATACTCATATCAAGTGAGCCCGGCTCGAACTGTTTCAAGCTTTTTTTGATTGACCCATCGCGATCTATATGAGCGGTAAAACCTGTTGTACTCACAACAGCGATCTCACGGTTAAGTTCGGCGGCGCGAGCGCGAATTATCTGTAATTGCTGAGCTGCCTGAGCTGACTTTCCAAAAGTCGCGTTATTCGTTTGGGCGACAATAAATGATGCGTTCCTTGCTCCTTGGCGAATGAAGTCATCATCAAGGACTTCGAAGCAGATAACCGAGATAAATTTTTTGCCATCTATCTCATGAACTACCCAACGATCCCCAGGTTGAAAATCGCGAACTCGCTTCGCTTCTGGTGTAACTCGTTCGGCGATGCTACGAAGGGGCATGTACTCACCGAAGGGCGCAAGGTCTTGCTTGGTGTAAATGGAATCCACTTCCCCATCACCTTTGTAGAGAATAGAGACGTTCTTCGGACCCAAGGTAGAGTGCAGTACGCCGCCAACCAACAAATTTGTTTTTTTATCCTGCAAAACTTCTGCAATTTTGCTCTTTGATCGACTGTCGCTAAGTGGATCGATATCAGCGGCATTCTCAGGCCAAATGAAGAGATCTGGTGTACCTGGGGAGCTCAATGTCTGTGCAACATGGCGATTCAAGACACCAAGAGCCTTCTCGTTGAAATCAAGTCCGAGCTTATCCACTCCCCCTTGTACTGCAGTAACTTGCAAAGATGCATTTGCAGGCGGATTTGGAATCAAGAATAGGACTGGAATTATCGGCAAAATCACGACTGTCTTCCGTATCGAAACTACGAGCAGCGAACCGACTAATGCAACAAAAAAAGATATCCCAGCTACACCTAGATATGGGTAGAGAAGATAGAAAAAATCGACCTGAATATGACCAAGTCGCCCCCATCCAAATCCTCCAAATGGAACTTTCATTCTTATGATTTCAACGGTAGTTAAAGCTGAGGCGAAGAGGAATACGCCCTTGATGCTCCGTTCGAACCTCAGAATCGAGATTAAAGCAAAGAGCGCGCTTTGAAGAAGGGCAAGGGAAAACCAAGGAAACCAACCAACGTAGGAACTCGACCAATGAAGTAGCGGTGCGAAAAAGGATAAACCGGTAAGTAGTCCAACCAAGACCCGATTTCCAAGAGTCTGCCTAGTTAATGATGAGTAAAAGAGCGCAATTCCGATGAATGGCGCAAGTGCGATATTTAATGGAGCAAAACCAGCCCAAAGCAGCAGTCCAGAAAGAATCGGCAGAGCTAACGCCACGCTAACGCTGCCTTCAAGCGTTCAATACTTGTACCGATGCCATATTCATTCGATAACTCGCCAATCAAATTGCTGTCGCCGCGTGATTGTGAGATTTGAAAATCAACTTTTGGAAGACTTACGCTTGTTTCGCAACTCGTGAGTCGAGTCGCTATCTCTGCGTATTTCAGGTCGGCAAGGATCTTCTTTCGATGAGCATCTTTGAGTTTTGAGGATGAATCATGAGCCGCAGCAATAACTTCATCCATAGTTGAAAAACTCTTTGCTATCTCAGCTGCTCCTTTCTCGCCAATTCCCCTAATTCCAGGCAATCCATCAGATGCATCGCCCCTTATCATGGCGAAAAGTCCATACCGGTCCCCTGGAATTTGATATTTGGTCTCTATATATTTTCTATCGACGAGATCATGAGCGCTCACGCCTTTTGCAAGGTAGATAATCTTTATATCACCCTCATCGTCAACTAACTGGAACAAGTCACGATCTCCCGTCACTATCCGTATTGGCCCAGATTCTCGTCTAGATAGGGTTGCGATTACATCATCGGCCTCAAAATCATCTGCGCCCATAATCTCAAAACCGAGCGCCTCGAAGAGATCTAAGATGATGGGAATTTGTGGGGTAAGAAGATCTGGCTCCTCCTCTTCCTCACCCTCTTCATCTAATCGATTCGCCTTATAGTCAGGAAACAAATCGACTCGCCAAGATGGTCGCCAATCGCCATCAAGACAGAGAGCAAATCGATTCGGTTTATAGGCATTTATCAGTCGGGCAGTCATGTCGATGAAACCCTTAATCGCATTTATTGGCTCACCTTTTGGGCTTAAGAGAGTGTCAGGCATGCCGTAGTAGGCGCGATACCAGAGCGAGGCGCTGTCTACCAACATCAACGTCATGCGACAACCGCCGAATATGCAACGACTCCGCGATCGATTTTCTTAATGGCTTCGCGTGCCAGAGAAGAAATCGAAGGATGAGCATCA
Source organism: uncultured Clavibacter sp. (assembly GCA_964654425.1). Taxonomy (GTDB): domain Bacteria; phylum Actinomycetota; class Actinomycetes; order Nanopelagicales; family Nanopelagicaceae; genus MAG-120802. Next base: position 23,214 of record CAZZIN010000005.1, read on the forward strand.
AGAAGCTGACCGAGTAGATCGATGATTTGGCGCATGTTCCTTACAAAGTCCCCAACAGGGATTTCGGTTTCGCGGAGAATTGATTGGAGTGAATTTCCATTCGCCCAACGATACGAGGTCCATGCGAGATCAAAATTGGGCTCGCGTTGTGGAGTGAGGCCATGCTCCTCCTCCAAGAGAGTCAATTTTCCCCAAATATTGGCAGCTCGCTTTACGAGTGGCTCCAAACTCTTAGGAATCCTAGGAATCTTGCTCCGCTCCCCTCTTCCTTCGTAAATTAATCCGGAGAGAACTGCAATGAGATCTGATGATGTAATCCCTTCAAAAAGCCCATCAAAAATCATCTCTGTGAGTAGGAGATCACTTTCAGAATAGATTCTCGTTAGGACCTTGCCTTTCTCGGTTAGTGCTTGCCCCCTCACGTACTCCAATTCCTTCAAGATTGCACTGACTTGATCGAATATACGTGGAATTACATTTGTTCGAGAATCCATCCTGTTTTGCAATCCATTCGTCTCTCGTTGCAATCGATCTGCCTTTTCCAGCAGACGTGCATGATCCTCGCGTTGTGGACATTGATGCGATGGATGTTCTTTCATTTCGCGTCTATGTTCTGCAATCTCGCCTTCGATATCCCGTCGATTCCGTCGCTTCTCGCGCGAGGATGAGCGTTGAGAACTTGAGTTCTCCAATTCCTTGATTGCAAAGCGATGGGACATATAAGACCTAAAATCGCCCAAATGGCATTCTGCCTCGCCAACAAGATTTCCAATCGCTTCACAATTTCGATCTATCTGGCGCAATAATCCCGATACTGATGAATCAGCTTGAAATTGAGCAAAAGATGATGCAAGTGACTTGCGCGCTTTCTCAGCACCGAAACGAGATATTAGGTTTGCGGACATGTTGTAGGTAGGTGAGAACGAGGATTTGAGTGGGTAAGTGCGGGTGCTGGCAAGGCCCGCTGCCATAGCGCTATCGATCTGTTCACTCCACATAACGACCGCATTTCCTTCGATATCAATACCTCTTCGCCCAGCCCTTCCGGTCAACTGGGTGTACTCCCCCGGAGTTACTGCAACATGGCTCTCACCATTCCATTTGATAAGTTTCTCGAGGAAGACAGTTCTGGCTGGCATGTTAATACCGACAGCGAGAGTTTCAGTAGCAAAGACAACTTTGATCAAGCCCCTCTGAAAGAGTTCCTCGACGGTCTCTTTGAACATTGGCAATAAACCTGCGTGATGTGATGCAAGACCGCGCTCTAGCGCTTGGCACCATTCGTAATATCCAAGGACACCGTAATCTTCATGTGGCAACTCGCTTGTTCGTCTTGTGATAACGCTTTGAATTACTTCACGTTCTTCCTTGTTGGTAAGCGAGATTCCCTCCTTAATACACTGCGTGACAGCAGCCTCGCATCCAGCGCGCGAAAAAATGAAGAAAATGGCGGGTAAATAGTCATACTCCTGCAACTTGACCACAACCTCAGCGCGAGTCAGAGATCTAATACTAGAAAACTTCTTTTCAAGTCCAGGTCTCGACTTCCCCGGCAGTCGCCGACTCGAATTCTTTTCTAGACGCAGGAGCTCTGGATTGACCCGGCCGTCGTCGACAAAGAGATCGAGCAATCGATTTCCGATCAGGACATGCTGATAAAGCGGAACAGGTCTGATTTCCGAAAGCACAACCTCGGTTTCGCCTCGAACGCTCTGTAGCCAAGCTCCAAACTCTTCTGCATTCGAGACGGTGGCAGATAGCGAGATAACTTGAATTCGCTCCGGCAAGTGAATCAAAATCTCTTCCCAAACTGCGCCACGGAAGCGATCAGCGAGGAAGTGGACCTCATCCATAACCACAAAGCCGAGATCGTGCAACGATTCAGGTCGTGCGTAGATCATGTTCCGCAAGACTTCAGTAGTCATGACTACTATCGGCGCTTCGCCATTAATTGATGAATCTCCGGTAAGTAAACCGACATTAGCTTCGCCGTGAACGCGACTTAATTCTTGAAATTTCTGATTTGAAAGGGCTTTGATGGGTGTCGTGTAAAAGCATCTCTGACCCTTTTCCTCTGAAAGGAATGCTGCAAACTCTCCGACAATCGTCTTTCCCGCCCCGGTGGGCGCCGCAACTAAGACGCTTCTTCCGTCTTCAACGTGCTGACAAGCTTGAATTTGGAAGTCGTCAAACCCGAATTCATATCTCTCAGCGAATCTAGTTGTAAGTGGATGGCGATTCCTGCTCTTTGCAGCAGCGAGGCGCTCAGCTGGTGAACGGTTCACCTGTAAGACCATGTATTAAGCGCGTTCGGAACAATTCTTGCGCTGATGGGCAAGGAGCCAATGCGCTCCCCATCAGCATAAGCGACTGCTGGAGCGCTTATTGTTACCGAGCGAGCTCGCTCCATTCTCACCTTAGGATGGGAAATATGCGTTCCCTTAAAAACCTTTGGAAACACCTTTAGGAACTCTATTTTTGAAACCGGCTCAAGAATCATCAAGTCAAAAAAGCCATCAAACATTGAGGCGTTAGGGCAAACCCTCATACCGCCACCGTAACTTTCACCGTTTGCTACTGCGATTAACATCGCCTCAGTCTCGAGTTGCCTGCCGTCAAGATCCATTTGATATTGAAGTGGTTTAAAGACTGGCAGCTCTAGGAGCATGGCGAGATCATATTTTCGTTTGCTCTCCCATCGTATTCGATTTGCTCGTTCGTTAACCAGAGAGTCAAAACCAGTGCTGAGAATTTCAGCGAAATAACGTCCATCTACTTGCCCGAGATCCAAGGTTGTTGGACTCGCGCCCAGCGCAGGCTCGAGCGCAGCGATTGGATCATCAAGAGCAATTCCAGCCGAACGCGCAAAATCATTTCCAGTGCCTGCTGGGATAAGGAGCATTGCAAAAGAAGATTTGGCAATGTCTTGGATTGCTAAATGCACCATTCCATCACCACCGATGACGATTAGGACGCCGGAAGAATATCTTTCAATCGCGCTCCTAAGATTTACTCGGGCACTCTCATAACTTGTTCCAGAGATATCTTCCACTTCGATCTCTTTGCTTGCGAGATAACCAGCAACAACGCTCTTTGCTCGTGCACCCTTTCCGCCACCAGATGTTGGATTTGCCAGGAGAAGATATTTCACGTTCGCAACTTAAATATCATCGGGACTATCGATGGGCTTGACCTCATCTACAGAAGATGCCTCATCATCTGCGAACCGATTTCGCTTTCGGTCTCGTCGCTTATCGACCAATATACCTATACCGCCAGCACCGAAATAGAGCGCAATCAGTGGAACAGCGAGTGCTGCCATCGAAAGCGGATCAGCCGTAGGCGAGAATGCAGCGACAAAGAATGTGATCCCAAATATCGCGAACCGCCAGGGCTTTAATATCCCCCGACCACTCAATACTCCAATTAGATTGAGTGAAACTAGAAATACCGGGAGCTCAAATGCGATTCCAAAAATGAGTATCAGTCGTAAAACGAAATCGAGATAATCGTCGAAACGGATGAGGTTATCGAGCGCCGCCGGGGTAAAGCCAAAGAGAACTTTGATTGCCAATGGAAGAACTAAATATGCAAGGGTGGCGCCTGCGGCAAAGAATGGTGTCGCAGCGAGAATAAAGAGCACTGAATTGCGTTTCTCTTTCCAGGTAAGAGCTGGAGCGATGAAGGCCCATAATTGGTAAAGCCAAAATGGGGCTGAGAGAATGATTCCAGTTAGGAATGCAACCTTAAGTTGTAGGTTTAAAGGACCGAGTACTCCAGAAATATAAAGAGCGCCACATTCCTGTGAACCTGATTCTTGAGCTCCACGAAGATCGCATACAGGAGCCGACAAGGTTGTGATTATGTCCCCGTAGAAGACCCAACCGGCAACGGCAAAAAGAAGAATGAATAGAGCAGCCTTTATAACGCGACTACGAAACTCTCGTAAATGATCGAGTAGGGGCATCGTTCCCCTAGTTGAGGTAGCCAATTAAAATCACCGCCTTTTCGCAGAGCGGCTCGAGATAAGCCAAGCGAACTAGTTCGCCGTCTTACCTTCCTCATCAGACTTCTTCTCGTCCTTGTTCAATTCCTTAACTTCACTCTTAAAGATTCGAAGTGAGCGACCGAGCGCTCGAGCCGAATCAGGAAGGCGCTTTGCACCGAAAAGGAGCACGACAACAAGAATGAGTAAAAGCCAGTGTGATGGTTCGCGAAGAAACATGGACCCTCCTTGAATATGTGGGGCTTACGCTACCACGGCCAATTCCGCATAGAACTAGCGGTAAAGCTCCAGCGCCCTCGTCGCTAAATCTTGAACGCGGACAACCATACTTGCTGGATCTTTAAGTGTTATCTCGCCTGCGCTAGAGAGGACGTTACGGATCAGCCATTCCGGTTGAAATATCTCGATTTCATAACCTTCATCCTTGACTGTTATGGAACTTTCATTCTCCTTCACAAAACTGCAGTCAGTAGGTGCAATAAATCGGGCGACAAGCTTACCCGTCTTCTCTTTGGCCTTGTGGCTCTCAGCTCCGTCATCAGCAATCTCGATATCTTCCATCTGGGCTAGGTTGAATGTTCGAAGGCCACCGCTCTTGTCACACCAGGCTTCGATCAGCGTCTTGGCCGGTTCAGCCTTGATGCGGATAACTGATGCGGTTCTTACAGAATTTTCAGTTCGAAGCGGATTGAAGTAGGTGAAGCTAATCTTCTTTTCTAGCTCTACAGCTTTTGAAATGATTGCCATTTTTCGCTTTGTCGGATCGCCTTGATAGAAGAGGGCATCGCCCGGAATTTCGGAGCTAAATAATTTTGATACTTTTTCTCTGACTTTCCTAACACTGTCCCGTTTCTCTTGCGGCAGGATTTCTTCTAAGGCCGAAAGAGCAACTCGGAGGATCAAGGCTTCACTTTCTGTAAACCTGCGCGGCGCCTCAAGGTTTTGAGGATCCCGAATGGAGATATACCCATCTTCAACTGAGAGATCTATCAATTCCAATGGGGTGTATCCAGGAAGTCCGCACATAAACAGGATGTCTAAATCCTTTAGTAACTCAGATGATGTTATGCCAAAAGCCTCCGCGGTTTGTTTAACGGTAACACCAGGATTTGAGACAAGATATGGGACGAGATCAATAAGTCTGATTGCTCGCAATGCGGCCGATTCAACCATGCAAAGTCGCCAAACGCTCTAAATGTTTTATGACTGAGTCTCTTAAGGGTTCTGGTGCAACAACTTCAACATCATCGCCTAACCAAAGGCATTCTCTGAGAGCATGTGTTTCATCAGCAAAATTGACTTTGATACTTTCCCATTCGTCGTCTATTTCAGTTCGCAAACTTGCCCTATTGCGAATATTCATACCAGCTGTCTTTCGTAACCTAAGCTTTGTTTCATATTCCCAAGGCTTAAGCATCACTAGATAGTCTTTAATATCGAAATCTTTAGGAATTTCATAAGCTTCCGGTTTTGAGGCTTTGGCAATTGCACTTTCAATCCGAGAGAGCTTGAAAGATCTGATGTCATCGCGATCTAAATCTTCTGCTACTAGATACCAACCTCCCCGCCAAGCGCTAACGCCTAGTGGATTGACTGTTCGAATCTCAGTATTAACTTCTTCGCTTTTTCGATAAGAAAATGAAATTGTGGTTCGTTCACTTAGCGCCTTAAGAATTTCTGCAAGCCCACTTTCAGAGAGCGGTATCTCAGGCGCAGGAATCGCATCGGGCATCTCAGGGGTGACTGATAGAGAATTCAGGCGAAGATTGAGCAATTTCGCAGTCTCTGAAAATTCTTCATTATTGAGTAATCCAAGAGCCAACGAAATTAACCCCAATTCAGTAGATTCAAACTCTTCGTGGATCTGGAAGATTTCGGGGCGAATGCGATATCCGACCTCATCTTCGAAAAAAGGGTCATGCGAGGCGACCTCAATATCAATCCCCAGCGTTCTTAAATCATCTTTGTCGCGTTCAAACATGCGCTCTTTGGTCTCTTGGCTGCCGGAATAGCCGGCAACTCTTCGAAAAATCTCGCTCTTACTCATGAAGCGTTTCGAACCGAGCAAGGCCATAGTGAGATTGACCAATCTCTCGGTTTTGGCACTAGACATGATGCGAATTATGGCGTTCTTCGTTATAGGGTGCTCAGCATGAAGCGTTTGATGATTTCTCTAGGTATCCTCGTATCGTTGGCCTCAGTGCTCTCTGGTTGCACCACCGACGGCGGTTCACCTTCCGATTCCCCACAAGGCGCAAGTGCGACTACGGTTGCCGGTATGCCAAAGGTGACCGGTAATGCGGGCGAAGCTCCAACCATCTCTGCGCCGGAAGGAACACCCCCAACCGAGCTCTACACCGAAGATGTTTTCGAGGGAACGGGTGCTGAAGCGCTTCCAACATCTACTCTCACGGTCCAATACACACTCATGTCTTGGTCTAGTGGACAAGTTGTTGAAAGTTCTTGGACTTCCGGTGGCCCGGCGACATTCCCACTAAACGGGGTTATCTTGGGTTGGCAGCAAGGTATTCCAGGCATGAAAGAGGGTGGAAGACGTCTGCTCGTAATTCCTCCGGCTCTTGCTTATGGAGAAGCCGGTGCTGGTGGCGCAATCGGACCCAATGAAACTTTGATCTTCGTCGTTGACCTTGTAAAGGTTAATTAGTTTCGCTGTAAGCGCCTTTTGCTGGACGCCTTCTTCGCCTTAATGGCTTCGTTTCACCCTCTAGGCGACGACTGAGAATTAGAAATCCTGTATGGGCATTCATAGAGTGTTGTGGGCGCACCGCAAGACCTTCATGATGCCAATTGCGTAAAAGTGTTTCAAAACTTTCCGGCTCCGAAAAAGCTAGAGATTCTTTGAGAGCCTCAGCAGTCCTAGATAACTGGGTAGTTGTCGCTACATAGCAGCAAAGCACTCCCCCAGGCTTAAGCGCGCTCTTTGCTGCTTCTAAAACATCCCAAGGAGCTAGCATGTCCAAGACCACGCGATCGTATTCTCCATGGAATTGATTTGATTCCACTCGGCCGGGCTTAAGCGACCAATTCTTGGGCATCTCACCGAAGTAGTTACGAACATTGGTCTGAGCGATAGTTAAGAAATCATCCCGCTCTTCAAATGAAGTAAGTTCGCCGGTATTGCCGATTGCACGAAGAAGACTAATCGAAAGGGCGCCACTTCCCGCTCCTGCCTCTAGCACTTTCGCACCTGGGAAGATATCGGCAAATCCTACGATTATTGCTGAATCTTTTGGATAGACGATGGTCGCACCGCGCTCCATCGAGAGCACGTAATCATTAAGTAGTGGCCTGAAAGCTTGATAGGAAGTACCGCTATTCGTTTGAACGATCACGCCTTCGTTCTTTCCTATCAAGTCATCGTGATTGATCCAACCCTTATGAGAGTGCCATTGATTACCGCTCTGTAAAAAGAATGAATAAAGCTTGCCTTTTTCATCAGTTAGCTGAACACGATCTCCTGATTGGAAGGGTCCTGATCCCGTTACTTTCATCGAACCAAGACTCCGTCAAATAAAGATTGAAGTGTTTCAAGATTAAGGTCGGCTAAGCCTTCGCGATGAATAACCTTCTCCCCCAAAGGTAAATCAGTTAGATGAGGTAGGCCGAGAACGTACGCTCCAGAATCAATAGCTGCCTTCATGCCGGTTTTAGAATCTTCGATAATAAGTGATCTTTCGATTGCAACCCCTAGCCGGTTTGCTGCAGATATATAGCCTTCTGGATCTGGTTTAGTTCGACTTACATCGTCAGCCGAGCATGTGAATTTGAAGTAGTGAGTGCCAATTGTGGTCAGAGCCGCGTCCATAATCTTTCGAGTGCTTGCGGATACAAGTGCCATCGGGATTTCATTCGAATGCATTTCATCAAGCAAGTTCTTCGAACCTTTCATAAATTCAACTCTATTGGAGAGACGAATGACCATCTTTGTTATCAGTCGGTTAGAAAGCTCATAAGGCTCATGGCCTTGATTAGCGCGACCGCGCATGTAGGCATCTACTCGCTCCATTGGTCCACCTAAACAATGCAGCGCATCGGTCTCGCTCCACTCGACACCAAGTGACTGCATAAGCAAAGTTTCCTCTTCGATCCAGATCGGCTCACTATCAATCAAAGTGCCATCCATATCCCATAGGACTGCCTCGAAAGGGAACTGGCTAATTGGCATTGAAGTACTTGGCTTCCGGATGATGGACGATGATTGCTGATGTTGATTGCTCCGGATGGAGCTGATACTCCTCTGAAAGTTCGACTCCGATGCGACTAGGTTCCAACAACTCACAGAGCAGGACTTGTGCAGAAAGGTCTGGACAGGCTGGATATCCAAAGGAGTATCTCGATCCCTGATAGCCCTGATCCAGGATTCCTTGGAGCTGCGGGTCATCACTTCCAGAGATACCCAACTCTTCGCGAATACGTCCATGCCAATATTCCGCGAGGGCTTCGGTCAATTGAACCGATAGGCCGTGCAGTTCAAGATACTCACGGTACTCATTCTTCGAAAAAAGTTCGGCAGTTGCTTCGCTCACGGATTGACCCATCGTCACAACATGAAATGAAGCAACGTCGATCTCGCCACTCTCTTTGGAGCGGAAAAAATCAGAAAGACAGAGTCGACGATCGCGTCTCTGCCTTGGGAAACTAAAACGAGTTAATTCAGTCTTTTCTGGCAGTTGAGTGTGGTCCAAGATGACGAGATCGTTTCCATCGCTATAGCAAGGGAAATATCCGTAAACAACCGCTGCATTTAACCAACCCTTGGATTGAGCCTCATTGAGCAACATTCGAAGTCGTGGCCGACCCTCTTCCTCGGCCATCTTTTCAAATTCTCCCTTGGCGCCCCTCAATCCCCATTGACCCATAAAGAGTGCGCGCTCATCGAGCATCTTTACATATTCAGCTAGTTGTATTCCTTTAACAACTTTTGAGCCCCAGAAAGGTGGCCTTGGAACTTTGTTCTCAGATGCAACATCACTTCGCTTCGTGTCTATCTCTCTATTTGATTCATTCCCGACGGGCCGGGTGCGGCGCTCTTTAAGCGGAGGGAGAGTTACCGAAGTATCTCCACGTTTCTGTGCCATCAAAGTGTCCATCAGAGATAAACCCTCGAAAGCATCCCGCGCATAGCGGACAGTTCCCGGGAATTGCGCAGCCAAATCACTTTCTACATAGGTTCTTGTTAGCGCCGCTCCACCAAGTAGGACTGGCCACTTTTCTGCAAGTCCACGAGCACTCAACTCCTCTAGATTCTCTTTCATAATCACGGTGGACTTGACCAACAGTCCGCTCATTCCAATTACATCGACCGCACTACTTTCTGCTGCTTCAATAATCTGATTAATCGTCTGCTTGATTCCGATATTGACTGTCCGATATCCATTATTGGAGAGGATTATGTCTACGAGGTTCTTGCCGATGTCATGCACGTCGCCTTTGACTGTAGCCAACAAAATCGCGCCTCGATCTTGTTGGTCGGACTTCTCCATATGAGGCTCTAGTAGGGAGACCGCTAACTTCATCACTTCTGCTGATTGCAACACAAAAGGTAACTGCATCTCGCCTTTACCAAAAAGCTCCCCAACTATCTTCATACCTTCTAGTAAGTGATCGTTGATGATGCCTAGTGGGGTAATTCCAACACTCATCGCCTCTCGCAAATCAGGCTCGAGCCCTTGCTTCTCGCCATCGATAATCCTGCGCGCTAGCCGCTCGCGAATCGGGAGAGCTGCCAACTCTTCCGCGCGACTCTGCTTTGATGAGGTGACCGCAACCCCCTCAAAGAGCTCTAAGAATCTGGTCAGCGGGTCATAGGTGCAGACCTCCCCATCAAAAGTTCTCCGGTCATAGACAAGATCGAGGGCAACCTTTAGTTGCTCCGCTTCAATCCGATTCATGGGAGAGATTTTGGAGGGATGAACTATGGCCGAATCAAGGCCAGCCTTTACACACTCCGCAAGAAATACTGAGTTGAGCACGATGCGAGCAGCAGGGTTCAACCCGAATGAAACATTGCTCACTCCAAGCGTTGTTTGAATATCTGGGAATTCGGCCTTTAGCGTTCGTATTGCTTCAATCGTCTCAATTGCATCTCGTCTAGTTTCTTCCTGCCCGGTTGCGATCGGAAAAGTTAGAGTGTCGATAATTATGTCTCCTTGATACATCCCCCAGTTTTCAACTAAATCAGCGATCAATCTCTTTGCAACCTTAACTTTCCACTCTCTTGTGCGCGCTTGTCCTTCTTCATCTATTGTCAATGCGATAACCGCTGCGCCGTGCTCTTTCACTAGTGGCATTATTTTTGCAAACCTTGAATCAGGTCCGTCGCCATCTTCATAGTTGACAGAATTAATGACGCTTCGACCACCAAGTCGCTCAAGCCCGGCCTTTAAAACAGCCGGCTCTGTTGAATCAATAACGATTGGAAGTGTTGATGCGGTCGCAAGGCGGCTAGCAAGTTCACTCATATCCTTAACGCCATCGCGTCCCACATAATCAACCGATAGATCCAGCATATGTGCGCCATCTCTAATCTGATCCTTAGCGATCTCTATGCAAGATTCCCAATCTTCAATAAGGAGCGCTTCTCGAAAGGCCTTACTTCCATTTGCATTAGCTCTTTCACCGATTGCTAGATAAGTCTGATCTTGTCGGAATGGAACGAATTGATATAGCGAAGAAGCACCGGCTTCTAAACGTGGCGTGAATCTTGGAAGTTCTCGTCCTTTGATGCGATCTACAAGAGCCGCAAGATGTTCCGGTGTAGTTCCACAGCAGCCGCCAATTAGATTCAAACCATATTGATCCACATACCCAGAAAGCGCTTCGGCGAAATCCCGTGGTTCAAGTGGATAGTAAGCGCCACCATCTTTAAGAACAGGTAGACCCGCATTTGGCATACATGAGATCCCTACTTTGCTGGTCTGGCTTAATTGGCGAAGGTGTTCGCTCATCTCCGCGGGTCCGGTCGCGCAATTCATTCCAATGAGATCGACGCCCAAGTTTGAGAGCGCGTTTAGCGCTGAACCGATTTCTGAGCCGAGCAACATTGTTCCCGTTGTCTCAACAGTGACCTGAGCAATTAAGACAATATCTCGATTTGATACTTCGATTGCCTTTCGCGCTCCGTTGACAGCGGCTTTAGCTTGTAATAGATCTTGAGTAGTTTCGATCAGAAGCGCATCAGAGCCTCCTTCAATCAATCCTCTAGCTGCCTCAAAATATGTATCTCGCAATTCTTGATATGAAACATGACCGAGCGTTGGCAACTTCGTTCCCGGCCCCATCGATCCGAGCACCCAGTGGTTGGGACCAAATTCATCCGCGGTTGCGCGTGCAACTCTTGCACCAGCAAAGGCCAATTCGTAGATGCGCTCTGGGATTCCATATTCAGCAAGATTTGCGAGGTTTGCACCAAAGGTATTGGTCTCAACCGCATCTACTCCAGATTTGAAATATCTACGATGTATATCTGCGATGAGATCGGGTCGAGTCACATTAAGGATTTCGTTACAGCCCTCGTGGCCCTCGAACTCTTCCAGGCTCGGGTTGGCCGCTTGGATCATCGTGCCCATCGCCCCATCGGCGATCACTATCCGTTCGGAGAGCGCCCTACGCAGCGTGTTAATTTCCAATTTCGACGCGCTCATTAGGGCAACTTTATCGTAGGGTGGTCATATGCATCTCTCTGAGAGCGCCTTCTCTTTAAGGAAACCGATCATGCTGGCGGCTTTTGAAGGTTGGAATGATGCCGGCGAATCAGCCACCGGTGCGATAGAACATCTGCTTGCTTCCTGGACGCATCATAAATTGGCCACCACGGATCCCGAGGATTATTACGATTTTCAAGTTAATCGTCCCTCAATCAAGGTTGATGAACGGATTGTTCGCGAAATTGTCTGGCCAAATACAGTTGTGTTCGAGGTTTCAACACCACATCTTGACCACGATTTTCTTATCGTAAAGGGAATTGAGCCCTCGATGAAATGGCGGACTTTTGCCGGCGAACTTCTCGATCTTGCCGATGATTATGAAGTTTCACTTTCAATAACACTCGGTGCTTTACTTTCAGATACACCTCACACCAGACCAATAACGGTTACCGGAAGCGGTGCTCATCCAGATGTTGCAGACCGACTTGGAATCGAAATCTCAAAATACGAAGGCCCTACTGGAATTATCGGAGTACTTCAAGATGCGGCCCATAGGCGCGGAATCGATGCTGTATCACTTTGGGCATCAGTTCCTCATTATGTATCCACTCCCCCTTGTCCCAAAGCATCTCTTGCCCTCATTAACGCCCTGGAAGACTTCTTAGAAATCTCAATCCCACAAGGCGATTTACCGGAACGTTCCTCCTCCTGGGAAATTCAGGTAAACCAGATGGCAGCAGAAGATTCAGAGGTGGGCGATTACGTCAAACAATTAGAAAGTTCCAAGGATGCAAGCGAACTTCCAGCTGTTACCGGGGAATCGATTGCTCGCGAAGTTGAAAGATTCCTTAGGCGGCATCCAGGCGTTTAGAGCGCTAAACCAAGATAGAGATCAAGGGCCCGCGAAATCTCTCCCGCTTGGCCGCCTACGGCTCCCGCTTCACTCTTCTCGCACCATTTTTCGATGATCCGAAGAGCCTCTGGGACATCAAGATCATTCGCTAAAGCAGCAACCATTTCTTGAATCACACCTTGAGTTGGCGCGACGGATTCTCTTGCTAGGACTGAACTTACTCGAGCCAGCCACTTTTGCGACTCGGCCAATAATTCATTACGCCACTTGAAATCCCCGTTATATCTCCGATTAATCAATGCGAACCGAATCTCCTCGCCGCGCCAGCCTTCCTCGAGCAGTTTAGAGACGAAGACAAGATTCCCTTTACTCTTGCTCATCTTTTCGCCCTGCCACTCAATCATTCCACCATGAGCATAGAGAGATGCAAACTCCCTTTCCGTAAGTGCTCGAGCTTGGACCCCGGTCATGTAATGATGTGGAAAACGTAGATCGCTTCCTCCACCCTGAAGTGTTATGCAATGTGAACTCGAGTTATTAGCGAGTGTAGCCAGGGCAATGGCGACACACTCTATGTGCCAACCAGGTCTACCCTTCCCGAAAGCGCAATCCCAACTCGGCTCACCTTCACGTTGTTTTAACCAGATTAAGGTATCTAGCGGATGACGCTTTCCAGGTCGATTGGGATCACCTCCGCGTTCTGCAAAAATTTGTATAGCCTCATTCATCGATAAGGGGAGGTTTTCTAGCGCTCCTGCAATTTCACCTATCGATAGATACAAATCTCCTTCTAATTCATAACATTTACCGGTTTCAATCAGCTCTTGAATCTTGCTAATAATCAAAGGCATGGATTCAACAACTCCAAAATATGAGTTTGGCGGTAAGACTCTCAAGGCCGTCATATCATCGCGAAAGAGGTTGATTTGAGAGAGCGCCAGATCTTTCCAATCTTGCGAATCCCGCGCTGCTCTCTCTAAGAGTGGATCATCGATATCTGTTATGTTTTCCGTGAATTTCAATCTCCTGCCGGATGCAATTACATATCGATGCACCAAATCAAAGGTGAGATATGTGGCCGCATGGCCCAGGTGGGTGGCGTCGTATGGGGTAATCCCGCAGATATAGGAGGTAATTTCATTCTCATCGAGGGTTTTAAGTTCGCCTGAGTAGCTATCGCGAAGTTTTAAGGGAGTATGCGAAAAATGATTTGGCGCGGGGGGAAGATGGATTTGGGGCCAACTCTTCATATTTGAAAGCCTATCGAGAAGTTCAAAGATCCCTCCTTAAACCTAGAAGGGAGGCCACGGAACTGCTGGCCACTCTTCACTTGGGTAGGGAAAGACACCTTCTTCTAGCAATAGAGAAAGCCGACCCCGCAGGGCTACTAACTCTTCTTCAGAGATTAGATGGGAAAGGTGATTCTTCAGAGTCTCAAATCCAATCAGCGCCCCTTCGAGCATCAACACTTCATCCCTACTCAAAGCATCACCGGCAAACTGCCATAGGACAGTTCGCAACTTCGGTTGGACATGGAATGTGACTCCGTGATCACAACCAAAAATCTGTCCCTCGTTATCAACAAGAATATGGCCGAATTTCCTATCGGTGTTATTGACAATTACATCGAAGAGAGCCATTCCACGCAAATCTTCACCGGTAGTTTGAGATATTGCAATCAAATCCAAGCTCTCGTCAACTTCGATCCATTGCTGGACCGCGCCTTCTCCAAAGGGACCGTTTCGCATAACTGTCGTAGGCACAAGATCAAATCCAAGCTCTCGACTTACTATGTAAGCAGCCACTTCTCGTGAAGCCAGATTTCCCGAAGGAAAATCCCAGAGTGGGCGTTCGCCAGCAATTGGTTTATAAACGATTGGCTGTTCCGCTTCACCAATTTTGATTTTTCCAAAGAGCGTAGCATTGGAGGCGTCCACTAACCGTCCGACAACTTCCAAATCCCCCGTGGAAAGTTCCGCTTCTGACAAAAGGCGTGTCGGATGCGACTCGGACGTCTCAGACTTGTCTTCTATAGCCATTAGCTCGCGGACACAAATGCCCATTTGGATTAATGGGTCCGCCGCAGAAAACACACGGTTGTCTACCGGCGGCAACTACTAACTCCGTTCGCTTTGCAAAGACCCCGATATCTTCGAGGGAAATCTTCACTCTAAGAATTGCCGGAGCATTTTCTGAGTCGTCCGCAACGAGAACTTCACGAATTTCCTCGCTTTCGTTCTCTGCCAATTCCTGCGCCTCAAAGAGGAATAAGCGTTCAGCTTCGATCCAGGAAAGCGCCATTACTCCCAAGACAAATTCAGATTCCACAGGAGTCTCAAGCGGCGCCAGATCAGGTTCGATAGATGAGAAAGCCAGACCAAGTTGACGGACCATCTCGCGTACGCGTTCGGCGAGGGCGGCAGCTTGGGATTTCTCAAGGGCGAAACTAGCGAGAGTCTTAGCACCCTTTGATTGCCCCTTCACTTGGAGGTAAAACTCGCGCTCACCCGGCATCCCAATCGTGCCAATCAGAAATCTATCCGGGGCGTTAAACTCAAAAATCTCTCTAGCCATTTGTTCCTCCCCCTAATACTCGTCTCGAGGAGAGCTTCTTCTTCTTTACTGGTTTACGAGATTGGAGCGGAATATTGGCTCCAATAAGTGTACGACTCGTCCAATCGATGATGGTGAGCGAAGCTGGATCAACGACAATCTTCTGGAAATCATCCATTTTCATTCCGAGCGTGAGTGCTATCGCCATCTTTATTGGATCACCATGCGAAACGATCAAGATGTTCGATTTAGGATGGCGCTTTGCGTGAACGGTGAGGCCTTTCTTTACTCGCCTTTCCATTTCGAGAAAACTTTCGCCGCTAGGAAAGCGGACGCTAGAGGGACTCGTTTGGATCCGTTTCCACATCTTCTCTCGCTTTAACGATGAAAGTTTCTTCCCACTCCATAAGCCATAGTCCATTTCCATGAATTCTTCCGACTTTCTTACTTTTCGGCCGACGGAAGTGGAGTAAGGCTCGATGGTTTCAAGACAACGTTCCATTGGGCTCGAATAGATGGATGCAAATTCGTACTTCCTCAATTCCTTAACTATTGCGCGACTCTGCAATTTTCCCCGTTTTGAAAGTTGGACGCCCTCAATTCTGCCCGCGAGAATTCCTCCGCTATTTGCGGAAGATTCTGCGTGTCTAAGTAAATAAATGGCAGCCATTTGCAAAGGGTAGCGATTATTTCTTGGCTCATACCGCTAGGGTTTTGACATGGAAAAACGGCAGGTAGGCAATTCGGGTCTGCGCCTTTCAAGACTGGGCCTTGGAACCATGACCTGGGGGCGTGATACCGATGAGCACGAAGCTGCAGAACAGCTTCGTCTATTCCTTGATGCTGGAGGGAACTTCATAGATACCGCAGCCGTATACGGAGATGGCGATAGTGAGCGGGTTTTGGGTGGTCTGCTTGGAGTTATGGCGCCAAGAGAAGATTTAATAATTGCAACTAAAGCTGGGATTTCATTTAAAACTGGGGAACGTGTGGTCGACAACTCTCGAGCCTCACTACTTGGCGATCTAGATAAATCCCTTGCAAGACTTGGGGTTGATCACGTTGACCTCTGGCAAGTTCACACTTGGGACCCGAATGTGCCGTTAGAAGAAACCCTTACAGCGATTGATCAAGCAGTCTCATCTGGACGGGCGCGATATGTTGGTATTTCAAACTTCTCAGGTTGGCAGACCGCAAGAGCGGCCACCTTGCAAAATCCCCTTTTTGGCCGAGCATCAATTACTACAACTCAAAATGAATACTCACTTTTGAATCGCAAGATCGAAGGTGAAGTTCTTCCCGCGTCTATCGCGCTGGGCATTGGGGTGCTTGCTTGGTCTCCCTTAGGTCGTGGAGTACTTACCGGGAAATATCGAGCTGGATTACCCTCTGATTCACGAGGGGCAAGTCCACACTTCGCAAATTTCATCGAACCATATTTAGATGATCGCTGCGCTCGAATTGTTGAAGCAGTATTTGTTGCTGCTGACGGTCTAGGGCTATCTCCGCTAGAAGTTTCATTAGCTTGGGTAAGAGATGCAACCGGTGTCACTTCTTCGGTTGTGGGTGCGCGCACGGCCGCTCAACTAAGAGGAATTCTTACCTCCGAAGGTGTAACGCTTCCCGCGCCAGTACGTGAGGCCTTGGATGATGTTTCGCGCGCTTGATTGTTGATTAACTTTTTAAGCGTGTGCAAGAAAGTGCTGTAAGGATCTCGCACCGAATTGGAGTGAATCAACCGGAACTCTCTCATCAACACCGTGGAAAAGAGATAAGAAATCAAGCTCTGGCGGAAGTTTTAAAGGGCTAAATCCGTATCCTTTTATTCCTAGTTTTGCTAACGCCTTGTTGTCGGTCCCACCGCTCATCAAATAGGGAACTGGAATACCTTCAGGATCCTCAGCTTTGATCGCATCAATCATCCGTTCGACTAACGGCCCTTTGAAATCCACCTCTAGGGGAATGTCAGAGACTAAGGATTCGACCGTCACATGCTCGCCCGCCAATTCTTTGATTGTTTCCAATAGTTCTCCTTCAAACCCGGGAAGCGTTCGGCCATCAACTACCGCGCTAGCGCTTTGTGGAATGACATTAGCTTTGTAGCCGGCCTCCAACATCGATGGATTAGCGGTGTTTGTGAGAGTTGCCCCCAGCATCCGGGCAATCGAACCTAGTTCATTGAGTATTGGTGTGAGATTCTCACGGTCGTACTTATGTCCGGTTAACTCACCAACTGCACGAAGAAGCGCTTCGTTTGTCTTTGTCATTCTCTGCGGCCATTTGTAGTTACCGATCCTAGAGATTGCATCGGCAAGTCGAGTTACTGCATTTTCGCGGTTAATCATTGAACCGTGTCCGGCAAGTCCAGTTGCAGTCAACTTCATCCACTCGATGCCTTTTTCGGCCGTTTCGATGGCATAGATTCTCTTGCCGGTACTAAGCGTTAATGAGAATCCGCCAACTTCAGAGACAGCTTCGGAGCAACCGGCAAAAATTTCTGGGTGCTTCTGGGCCATCCACCGTGATCCATAAATTCCTCCGGCTTCTTCATCGCCAAAAAAGACAACAACCATTCGTCGCTTTGGTTTGAAACCATGTCTTGCCCAGAGTCTGAATACGGCGAGGATCATGGCATCCATATTCTTCATATCTACTGCGCCTCGACCCCAGATGCATCCATCCTTCAATAATCCTGAGAAAGGATCAACGCTCCAATCCGCCGCATTTGCTGGCACAACATCCAAGTGCCCATGAACGACTAATCCAGGAAGCGAGGGATCGGTTCCTTCCAAGTTAGCAACAACCGAGCATCGCTTAGGTGCGCTCTCATAGATTCGTGAAGAGATTCCTACTTCTTGAAGTTTTGCAACAACGTATCTCGCGGCAGCTTCTTCATCGCCCTTACCCTCACCAAAATTTACGCTTGGAATCTGAATCAATTCTTGGCAGATTTTTACTACATCAGCCTCAAGTTCTTCTCGCAACGCAGGGGTAAGTTCCATGGGATAAAGTATGCCCGCTCTTGTCCGGGTGGCGGAATTGGCAGACGCGCTAGCTTGAGGTGCTAGTTCTCGAAAGAGATTAGGGGTTCAAGTCCCCTTTCGGACACAAATAAGCCCGGTGCTGGTTATGCTCCGACGGTGACTTCGCCCCTTGCGCGTGCGCTTTCGCTAATCGCCGATGTTCCTGATTATCCAAAACCGGGCATTCTCTTTAAGGATATAACTCCGCTTCTCGCCGACGGTGAAGGCTTCAGCGTTGTGATCGAGGAACTGGCTCGCCATATCAAGGGTTTAGGTGTTGCCATCGACGCGATCGTCGGTATTGAAAGCCGCGGATTTATTTTGGGTGGGGCTTTAGCAAAAGCTCTCGGAATCGGATTCGTAACTGTGCGAAAACCCGGAAAACTTCCACGTGATGTGCACCGTAAGGACTACCAACTTGAATATGGCTTCGATGCCCTTGAAATGCATAAAGATCTGCTCGATCCCAAACACAATGTTGTAATTGTTGATGATGTTCTAGCCACAGGTGGAACCGCGCTGGCTTGCCATGAATTAGTTGAGTATACAAAAGCTCGCACGATTGCTCACGTCTTTCTTTTAGAGATCTCATTTTTGCAGGGTCGAGCACTGATAAATAAAACCCATCCAGAAGTCGAAATCATCTCGCTCCTGCAGACTTAGGGTAAATATGGCTGAACTCGTTTATTACTGCGGCACGATGGATAGCGGAAAATCCACCCTTGCCCTGCAAACAGCTCATAACCACCAGAGTCGCGGTCGCGCGGGCTTGCTATTCACCAACAAAGATCGAGCTGGCGCAGGAAAAATTTCTTCTCGTCTTGGTTTAACGTCTGAGGCAATAGAGGTGTCGGAAGAATTGGACCTGCACCGATTCGTAGTTGAGCAACTCTCGCGCGGCGTGAGAATCGACTACGTAATTTGCGACGAATCTCAGTTTTATACAGCCGAGCAAATAGAGCAGTTAGCACGGATTGCAGATGGATTGGGCATAGATGTATTTGCCTTTGGAATTCTTACCGATTTCCGCACAAAATTGTTCCCTGGATCGGCTCGTTTAGTTGAGCTCGCCGATCGTGTTCAAACCCTCCAAGTAGAGGCGCTCTGTTGGTGCGGCGAGCGTGCCACTCACAATGCACGAACCGTAGACGGAGTAATGGTCACCGAGGGTGAGCAAGTAGTTGTTGGCGATACCGCCGGTAGAGATGTAGTTGCCTACGAAGTCTTATGTAGGCGTCATCACATGCGAAAAGTTACCGCTCGCAATTCTGGTGAAGCCCATCAATCCAGCGATCCACTACCGTTTGCCTGAAAGGAAATCTAAATGAAACCAACTAAGGGTTATGCAGCCCTTGATCCCAATTCCCCTCTTGCACCTTTTGATTTCGAACGCCGCGATTTAGCTCCGAACGATATTGGTTTTGAGATTCGTTACGCCGGGATTTGTCATTCCGATATCCATCAGGTGCGTCAAGAATGGGGACCATCGCTCTATCCAATGGTCCCAGGTCACGAGATTGTCGGAGTGGTGAGCGAAATCGGTTCAGCCGTAACGAAATTCAAAGTGGGCGACTCAATCGGTGTGGGAGTCTTCATAGATTCATGTAGAAAGTGTATTAACTGCGAAAAAGGCCTAGAGCAATATTGCAAATCTGGAATGACCGGCACGTACAACGGCTACGAGCGAGATGGTAAAACAATTGCTTATGGTGGTTATTCGAATTATTTTGTGATTCATGAACGATATGCCGTTACTATCCCCGGAAATCTGGATCTCGCCGGAGTTGCTCCCTTGCTTTGCGCAGGAATCACGCTCTACTCCCCCATCAGACATTGGAAAGTTGAAACTGGCTCAAGAGTCGGCGTTATGGGCCTCGGTGGTCTTGGTCATATGGGAGTGAAGTTTGCAGCAGCTCTGGGCGCGAACGTCACTGTTTTTAGCCACTCTGAAGGCAAACGCCAAGATGCTCTCGCAATGGGAGCTAAGAATTTCGTGGTGGCTAAGGGCGAAGATTGGAATAAGGATTTACTTAAGAGCTTTGATTTGATTCTCAACACTGTTTCAGCTGAACTCGACATCGATCCGTATTTACAAATGCTTGATACTGACGCGACGATGGTGATTATCGGTCTTCCTGGTAAACCCTATGAAGTTAGAGCGGGAAGCATGCTTAATGGTCGAAGGAGCCTTGCCGGTTCCATGATCGGAGGTATGCCAGAGCTACAAGAGATGCTCGATTTCTGCGGAAAAAATTCGATTGCTAGTGATGTTGAAGTCATCTCGGCGGATTACATAAACAAGGCTTACGACCGAGCTGTAGCTAGTGATGTGAAGTATCGATTTGTAATCGATGCAAGCACTTTTTGATGAGCTAAAAATTTGTAGCCAGTTCTACGAATATTGGAGCAAGAGCAAGGGCGGGCAAAAGATTTCCGATGGCAATCTCTTTGATTCGAAGTAACTTAAGACCGATTCCAAGAAGCAAGACACCGCCCGTTGCCGTCATCGCTGCTACTTGGTAGCCAGTAAGAATTGTGCCCAGTGCGAATCCGACTACGGTCCAGGCAGCTTGGTATATACCTACGGGAAGTGCTGAGAAGGCAACGCCCCACCCGAGAGCCGCGGCAAAGGCTATTGAGGCGAAGAAATCTAGGATGCTTTTCAATACAAGTTGTTCGATACCGGATGACATTCCATCGCTGATGCTTCCTAAAATAGCAAGTGGCCCAATCACGAACAGAAGAGATGCAGTTACAAACCCTTCCACGAAAGTTGATTCGCCTCTTCCGAATCGGGCTTTAATTGAATGACCTAAGTTCTCGAGGCGCCCTTCAAGATTCAACCAAGAACCGATTAACCCACCCATGACTAGTGACGCGAGAAGAACGAGTATCGGACCCCCTTTAGGGATGGCAGAAGTTAAATCTCTATCCCATAGAGAGATAAGTGCTGAAGCGGCTCCTATTAATGTAACTACTCCAAGAATGTCGGTGAGAAGATTTCGCGTACTTTCACGGAATCTATTTCCGGCAAACTTTCCGACAACTGTGCCAACTAGAATCGCAACAACATTAATCACAGTCCCAATTCCTACAAACATGGCTCGATTCTACGCTAGGGTTTAACGGTGAAAGATTTCTTTCGCTTCTTCGCGCCGCACAAAACTGTTCCGCAGGTACCTTGGACAGGTTCTCACCGTTGGGATCTTTCGATCAAACGCGTGATAATTTTGTGCTCAGCTCTCTTTATCTTTGGACTAGGCGATTCACTCCTTATCAAATCGGAATTAGGAAATGCACCATGGTCAGTCCTTGCTCAAGGGATTTCAAAGCAGCTGGATATTTCGATTGGGTTATCTACGCTTTTAGTGAGCGCAATAGTGCTTGCTCTCTGGCTACCCCTACGCGAAAAACCTGGCTTTGGTACCTTTGCAAATATTTTGATTGTTGCTTCTGCAATTGATGTTGGACTTCATATTTTTCCTCCTCAAACGGAAATACTTTTCAAATACTCTTATGTACTTTTGGGCATTGCCATGGTTGGCGCTGGCTCTGCCTTCTACATAACCTGTGGGCTTGGCCCTGGCCCCAGAGATGGCTGGATGACCGCCCTCCATCAGCGGACCGGGGTTCGGGTTGGCAGGGTAAGGCTTGGAATCGAAGTTGTAGTTCTCACGCTCGGCTGGATACTCGGCGGAACTCTTGGAGTGGGAACTGCGCTATTTGCGCTTCTAATAGGTCAATCTATGGCGATTTCTCTTGGTGTCGTTTCGCGAATTACCCCTCGGTAACAATTAGGTTTAAGCCTTCCCTCAGCCCGTGGACTGCCTCCATGCGGTGTCGCAACCACCACCGTTAAAAAATTAGCGATCTCCTGCCTTTCTTGGGTGGGATGGAAGGAAGAAATGCTGGATAAATTCTTCAAAATCTCTGAACGTGGCTCAACTGTGGGCACTGAGGTTCGTGGCGGTATCGTCACGTTCTTCACGATGGCATACATCGTCGCGCTCAACCCCTTGATCATTGGTCTGGCCAAGGATGCTGATGGTA
>CAZZIN010000006.1:0-16220 GCA_964654425.1 uncultured Clavibacter sp.
AAAAATCGGACTCTTCGGTGGCGCCGGTGTCGGTAAGACCGTTCTTATCCAAGAGATGATCTATCGCGTAGCGGAGAACTTCGGTGGTGTTTCTGTATTCGCCGGAGTCGGAGAACGTACTCGCGAAGGTAACGACTTGTTCCTCGAAATGACTGAGACAGGAGTTATCAATAAGACTGCGCTCGTCTTCGGTCAGATGGATGAGCCACCCGGAACTCGTCTACGTGTCGCGCTCTCGGCGTTGACTATGGCTGAATATTTCCGCGATGTACAGAAGCAGGATGTGCTTCTCTTCATCGACAATATCTTCCGTTTCACCCAGGCAGGATCTGAGGTTTCAACCCTCCTAGGACGTATGCCATCAGCGGTGGGCTACCAGCCAACGCTTGCTGATGAGATGGGCGTGCTCCAGGAGCGCATCACCTCAACGCGCGGAAACTCGATTACTTCGATGCAGGCAATTTATGTTCCTGCCGATGACATCACCGACCCAGCTCCGCACACAACCTTTACCCACCTTGATGCAACGACAGTTCTATCTCGTCCAATCTCTGAGTTGGGTATCTATCCTGCTGTTGATCCACTCGATTCAACCTCGCGCATCTTGGATCCGCGCTACATCGGCGATAATCACTTCCGCGTTGCCAACCGAGTCAAGCAGATCTTGCAGCGTTACAAAGATCTACAAGACATCATCGCAATTCTCGGTATCGACGAATTGTCCGAAGAAGATCGCATCCTCGTTGGTCGCGCACGTCGTATCCAGCGCTTCCTCTCCCAGAACACCTTCGTTGCTAAGGTCTTCACCGGAATCGACGGTTCTTTCGTTCCACTATCGGAGACAATTTCATCCTTCGATGCTCTCGCAAATGGCGACTACGACCACATCCCAGAGCAAGCATTCTTTATGTGTGGCGGTCTAGATGATGTCGAGCGTAAGGCGAAGGAATTGGCAAAGAGCTAATGAGCGATAACGTCCTTACCGTCGAATTCGTAACGCCCGAGGCGCGTATCTTCTCGGGCAAAGCGAAGATGGTCTCTGCGCGCACCCTCGAAGGTGATCTAGGAGTTCTTCCTGGTCACGCCCCACTTCTTGGCGTGCTTGTCGATGGAAAGGTTGTTATCAAAGCGATTGATGGCGCTGATCAGGAATTTGAAGTACATGGCGGCTTCTTATCGGTTGCTAACAACCGAGTCTCGATTCTCGGTGAAGCCGGCGCGCAGTAGAGCGCTAAAAGTTGCGCTCGCACTTGTCGCGAGCATGGCTCTGCCGTTAAGCATCTCTTCACCTGCCAACGCTCACCAACCCGTCTTTCTTGCAAATGAGGCTGCCAAGATAACTAAGAGCCCGGTTTTAGTGGACGGGTTGATCTCATTCGCGGTGACTGCAAACTTCGATAAAGCCGCTCAAACTAGGCATTTTCGCTTCGCACTTCGAGCGGGCGAACCGTTGAAGCTTGAATATTTGATCCTCGATAGAAAACCAGAGAATCAACTTCGCACTACTCAACTGCCTACTGTGACCATAACATCTCCAAACGGAAAGAAATTTTCGATGAAGATTAATGAGCGGACAAAGTTCTATGAGCCATTTGGAAAACAGAACTACTTTTTCTTATCGCGACTAAACCAAAATGGTGAGGCCGGCATCTACACGATATCAATTAGATCGCGCGCAAAATCTTCCGCTTTAGTTGCAGTCGGTAGCAAAGAGATTCGTGGCGAAGTCATGGAAATTGGAAGTGGAAAGAAAAGTTGTCCAGAAAAGCTCAAAATCGAAGAAGAGATAAGTGAGAAGCGCGCTCAACAACTTATAGGACTCTC
The DNA here is from genome assembly GCA_964654425.1 of uncultured Clavibacter sp. GTDB lineage: Bacteria > Actinomycetota > Actinomycetes > Nanopelagicales > Nanopelagicaceae > MAG-120802. Next base: position 1,825 of record CAZZIN010000006.1, read on the forward strand.
CGAACGCGCTAGTGAGTTATGTGCAGAGATTAATGAGTGGGGTTATCGAGTAGTTCAACGCGATGGTGAAGATTTTGCAGTCACATTGGATTACAGATCTAACCGTATAAATGTAAAAATTAAGGATGACGAGGTAATCGAAGTTACCGTCGGCTAGAGTATCTTTTTCGTCAAGGAACGCGTGTGACATCGGCGCCGAGTGCGCGGAGCTGTTCTGCAAATTTGGGATAACCGCGATCGACGTGGAATGCACCTTCCACAAAAGTTGTTCCATCAGATACTAATCCGGCAAGAACTAAGCCAGCTCCAGCGCGAATATCAGAGGCGACGACTGGAGCGGATGAGAGGCGTTCAATCCCAGTTATTGAGGCATGATGTCCATCGACCCTGATCTTCGCGCCAAGTCTGACAAGTTCATTGACGAACATAAATCGTCCTTCGAAGACATTCTCAGTTACGAGCGCAGTCCCATCAGCGATTGAATTCAAAGTGATGGCAAAAGGCTGTAAATCCGTGGGGAACCCGGGGTAGGGAAGTGTTGAGACATCGATTGAATTTGGTCGTTGGGACATCTTTACCCGAATCCCATCAGGAATTGAGGTGACGACTGCACCAGCGGCTACTAATTTGTCGAGTGGAAGCTCAAGATCACTTGCACGAGCGCCATGAATTGAAATATCACCTTGGGTAATTGCAGCCGCAAATGCCCAGGTCCCAGTAACAACGCGATCAGGAATTGCAGCGTGATCAACCGGATGAAGCGAATCTACACCTTTGATTGTAATTGTCGGAGTTCCAAGGCCTTCTATATCTGCGCCCATCTTTACTAAGAAGTTACCAATGTCGACTAGGTCTGGTTCGCGCGCCGCGTTATCAAGGATGGTTCTGCCTTTGGCAAGAACTGCAGCAGTCATGATGTTCTCAGTTGCGCCAACGCTCGGAAATTCCAATTCGACTCGCGCTCCTTTGAGTCCTTTCGAAGCACTTGCAATTATGTAACCATGTTCGTTTGATGTTTCAGCACCAAGCTCTATTAGTCCACGCGTATGAAAATCTAGGCCGCGTGATCCGATTGCATCACCACCGGGAAGTGCAACTTCAGCTCGGCCCAATCTCGCAACCAGCGGACCTAAAACATTGATCGAAGCACGTAATTTTCTTACATATTGATACTCAGCTCGGTGGCCTAATTTTTCGGGGACTGTTATGACAAGTTCAGAGATTTCAACATCACGTCTTACTTCGCAGCCCAGACTTACAAGGAGATCTGCCATCATCACTACATCGGCAATATCTGGGACATTCTTCAAGGTATATCTACCGGGCGCCATAAGCGTCACGGCCATCAATTTCAAAATCGAATTCTTCGCGCCAGAGATTCTCACATCACCCGTGAGTGATGAGCCGCCAACTATCGAAAAGCGATCTAGCGTCGCTTCGCTCAATTGGCACCCACCTTGCTTTACAGATTAACTCCTGAGTGGTCACATGTTAGTGAGTCCAATAGGCTCACCCCATGGTTAATCTGACTCGGATTTATACGAAAACTGGCGATGATGGAACAACTTCGCTCGGAGATATGAGTCGTACCTCCAAGAATGATCCGCGGCTAGAGGCTTATGCAACTGTCGATGAGGCTAATTCGTATATAGGAGTGGTCCTAACTGTTCAAAATTTGAATGATGAGATTAGAAAATTGTTGGTTCGAGTTCAAAATGATCTATTTGATGTCGGGGCTGACCTATGCACACCAGTCGTCGATTCACCTCAATATGAACCACTTAGAGTCCTTGAATCCCAAATCGCTTATCTGGAAGAGCAGATCGATCGTTACAACTCAGAGCTAGCCCCACTTAAGTCATTTGTCCTTCCCTCGGGATCTCCAGCTGCAGCGCATCTTCATGTTGCTCGTACTGTTGTGCGCCGGGCAGAGCGAAGGACTTGGCAAGCAATCCACGCCTTTGGAGAGGGTGTAAATAAGTTAACTGCAAAATATTTGAACCGGCTCTCCGATCTCCTATTTGTAATCGCTCGTTATGAAAATAAGAACGAGGGCGATCAATTGTGGGTCCCAGGTAAGAATCGTTAACTTCGAAGGATTGCTTCAGCCGCCTTTACTTCTTCTGGAAAGACCATTATGCGTGGTCCTCGTTTTGTCTGAGTCAAAGTTGCTTTGATGCCGTTAGTAAGTAGCTTCTGCCGGAGCATCTCGCCTTCAATATGACTCCCAGGTTTAGCAACAACACGAAGTAATCCATACTCCTCTTCTTCGCCGACTCGAATGGGTCGCTCGATAACTGAGTTACCGCGAGCGAATGCCCACTTTAGAAGGGCGATAAGAATAATCATCACAAAGAAACCAGCAAGGGATTGGAAAAAGAGTTGATTATTGATTCCACCCAACATCAACTATCTCCCAATGTGATTGGCGTATAAGAATTTCCCGGCTTAGGAATATTTGAAGTCTCGCGGTGACAAATCACGCGAATGTTTCCAACCGAGATGAGTGGATCGACGGGTTCTGGGCTAAGGAGGAAAATCGTGCTTTGGACGCGGGAATCCGTTCCTTTTGCATGAGTTATGAGTGTTCCGATCCGCTCTTTAACGAGAGTCGCTTCATTCACTCGGCGAACAGCAGAGTTAACCTCCCACCAAGTGCAACCACGCTCGGAGGCAACGAAGACCGCGCCACAGGCAGTCTGCTCGCACTTCTCTAGAATTTTCTGAAGCGAGCGCTTCGCCGAAAGTAGACCGACCAACTCAGTCGGGCTTGGGACTTTCGCGTATACGCCATTGTTCTCTTTAAACCCGGGCGGTGGCCAAACAGGTTTTGGGGAAGTTGCCGGAATAGGTTTCTTCTTTGCTGCAAGAGCGGGGTTATAAAGCTGGGGAGAAGTGAAAAGTAGAGATAGCAGAGTCGCGAAGAGAGCTGCACTTCTTATCCGCATTGCTCAATCTTGCCCGAAATAGGTGAGAATCTCCCTGTGAGCCCCCGGAGAAATCACCCGAAACGCAAGGGTGGAAAGAAATCAGGCAGAGGCAACGTCAATGGCAACGGCGAGGAAGAGCGTGACATAGCAGCCTCGCATGAGACGATTGAAGAACATGATGAGGGAATCTATCGAGTTCGAAAGATAACCGGTTCTAGCTCAACTAAGCCATATCGCTGCCCTGGTTGTGATCAACTGATTCGAACTGCCACACCACATATCGTTGCTTGGATTGAAGGTGATGTTGATTCAAGACGGCATTGGCATAGCGCTTGCTGGAGTAAACGTGAAGATCGAAAGCCGAATGTCGAGCGAACGAGGAATGCGCCGCGTTACTAACGAATCTTCCGTTTATGCATCAACCTAACTAAGCGAATCAAGATGCGATCGGCCTTTGCGCTCCGCTCGAAGGTAGTAAATTCAAGGGGGATACGGAACCTTCGCTTCACAACCGTTCTTGGATAAGTGAATTCAAGTAAACCTTCGGCGCCGTGAATTCTTCCGTAGCCACTATCTTTTACGCCTCCGAATGGGACTGAACCAATTGCTGCAAATGAGAAAGCGGAGTTAATCGAGACCATTCCACACTTAAGAAGGCTTGCAATGCGCTTGCCATTTCGTTTTGACCATACGGCTGCGCCGAGGCCATAACTCGTTGCATTTGCAAGATCAACGGCTTCATCCATATCTGAGACAGTGTTAATGACAAGAGTGGGGCCGAAAGTTTCATCGGTCATTGCAAGTGAATCTTCTGGGACATCGGCAAGGATGACTGGGTCGACATAGCCGCCCTTCACTGCATCTTTTCCTCCAAGAAGGAAGGTTCCACCCTTTGCGGCGGCATCATCAATATGACTCTTGATTACTTTTAATTGCGAGGGCATCGTTGCAGGTCCGTACTTTGCTCCCTCACCAAAACCTGGCCTTAATTCTTTTGCTCGTCTCACTATCTCAGCCTTGAACTGATCGGATACTTGGCGATGCACATAAACCCGCTCTGCTCCGATACATGACTGGCCGGCATTAGACATCGCATGCCAGAGCGTCATCTCCGCAGCTTTCTTGATGTCAGCATCGCGATCAACGATTACTGCATCTTTTCCGCCACATTCAAGAACTACGGGCGTCATCCGCTCGGCACATGCGGCTGCGACTTTTTTCGCGGTGCGCGTTGAGCCAGTAAATGAAACTTTATCTACTGCGCTTTCCGTTAAAGCCACACCTGTTGTCGAATCTCCGGTGACAACAGTAAATACATCTTTAAACGGTGCGATCCGTTTCCAACTCTCTTCCAAGAATGCGCCGATTGCTGGAGTAAATTCACTGGGCTTGAAAATAACGGCGTTACCAGCCGCTAGCGCGTAGGCGATTGAGCCGACTGGGGTAAATATCGGATAGTTCCAAGGACCGATTACACCGACTACTCCAAATGGGACGCGTTGTACTTGGGCGGCCATATTAAACATCAATAATCCAGCTGGGCGTGATTGCCGGGAAAGGACCTTCGGCGCAAATTTTCCAGCCCATCCAATATGTTCGATTGCTAGCGCAACCTCTAGGGTCGCATCACTTAATGGTTTGCCAGTTTCGCGGTGGATCAATTCAGCTGCTTCATGCATATCGCGAGTGAGGATTGAGGCCCAATCCTTAAGTGCAATGTATCGGGCGCGGAAACTTAAGTTTGCCCATCTCTCTGAGGCAACTTTTGCACGTGCAACAGTTTCATTTACCTCATCCTTAGTCGTTAGTGGAAAGACTCCAACAACTTCACCGGTTGCAGGATTGAAAGATTCAAAAGTAGAAGGGGACTTAGAACGAGACGATTTGGACTTGAGGGCCATGGGCTAAGACTAAACTCTCCTTCATGATTGAGCCGAACCAACCTGAAATCATTCGGCCCAGCACCGTCTTACCTGCTAAGCGTGATGTAATAAACATCGTTACATCAGATGGCTTGAACTTGATCGGCGAGGTTGCAACTCCAATAAGTGGCGATAGGAGTAAGGCAATTCTCTGCCTCCATCCACGACCGACTCATGGCGGCATGATGGATAGCCATCTATTTAAGAAAGCCGCCAATAGATTGCCGGCAATGGCTGGTCTAACCATCGTTCGTTTCAATACCCGGGGGACGGCAAGCGAGCAGGGAAAGAGTGAGGGTGAATTCGGCAATGGCGTCACCGAGAAAGCTGATGTTGAAGCGGCTATCGATTATTGCTTTTCGCAGTTGCAGGTTAAGGAATTGTGGATTTTAGGATGGTCATTCGGAACTGATTTAGCTTTACAGCATGCACGGGACCGGCGAGTGCGAGGTTTGATTCTTCTATCACCTCCATTGATGACCACTAGTGAGGCAGATTTGGGTTTCTGGAATGAAGATGGACGCGAGATCTATGCATTAGTACCTGAACATGATGACTTTCTAAATCCAGCAGCAGCCAAAGAGCGATTTGCGCCGGTCAAGCAACTTAAATTAATTGCTGTGAAAGATGCAAAACATCTTTGGATTGGCGAACCATTCGTGTATCGAGCACTGAGCGAAATTGTGAAAATCATCGCTCCCGAAAAACTTCCATTACCGATAGAGATTTAGGCAGTTTGTTCCGCTTGATTTTCGCTTCGTCATAATAGGATTGAGGTGATGAAGGGTTCCCTCAAAGCATATAAAGAAGTAATAAAATCTCCCGGAGCACTTCGGCTTCTGATAGCCGTAGTTCCGCCACGAATCGCTTATGGGATGATCTCGCTTTCGATTTACTTTAAAGTCCAGCAAGAAACCGGCTCGATTGCTACAGCTGGTTTTGCTACTGGCCTAAGTGCGCTAACTGGTGCGATTACTACCGGCCTTCGCGGCGTTGCTGTTGATCGCTTTGGGATTATCTGGCCGCTTCGGATAATGGTGCCGCTTTATGCCAGCACAATCTTCGCCTTAAGTCTTAGTAGCGAACGAAATGAGATGATTTTTATCGCGGCTTTAACTGGATTGCTAGCGCCACCAATAAATCTCTCCATCAGACCGCTCTGGAAGTTCACGGTCGTAGCTGAACGCCTTCGAACCGCATATGCACTTGACGCCTCATCAATGCGAGCCGTTGCTATCTTCGCTCCCGTTCTTGCCACAACACTTTCGCTCTCGGTCGATCCCGATGTTGCCCTTAGGGTGTGCGCGGTCCTCATGTTGTTAGGTGCTCTCTTACTTGCGCCTATTCATCAAGTGAAGAATTTTCAACCTGAACCTAAAGAAGTGGGCGAGCTACCAATCTGGCGGGTACGTGGCTTCCAACTTTTGGTTCTTGAGGCGATTGTCATCGGCTTTGGAAGAGGGGCATTCGATATAGGAATTCCGGCAACTGGAACGCTAGCTGGAGTTCCCAGTCGAGTCGGGGCCGTACTAGCGATTATGGCTGCGATGTATGTCGTCGGTGGATTAGTTGCAGGAGCAATGAGCCGGAAGATCTCAGCTCTACGTGCGTACCGCGCTAATTACTTGATTTGGGCGATTGTTGCAATCCCACTTGCATTTACAAATATGGATTGGTCAATCATGCTTGCAGTTGCAGTAATTGGATTTTTTGGAGGCGCAGGACAAGTCTTCTATTGGGAGATTACCGAGGCGATCCGGCCTAAAGGTACCGCCGTCCAGACCATTGCCTGGCTCTGGGCGATTGAAGGAACATCGTCGGCAATAGGGATAACGCTCGGTGGTTATCTCTCAGAGAATTATTCGCCGCGCTATTCCTTGGCAATTATGAGCACATCTTTATTTATTGGGTTGCTAGTAATAACTCTAGGACGAAAACATCTCAAGGCAGCAGATCGAATCGTCGAACCCGGAGATGAGACGACTCCACCAGATCCAGCTAAGCCGATGTGATTTTCCGCTATTTATTTGCGAGCGGAATCTGTGCAACTATTGTCATGAAGAGCGCTACAGACCAAGAATAGAGAATCACGGAGAGTACGGTTCCTACTCCGACGGTTCCTCCAAGTAAGAATCCGATTATCAAAGCAGTTCCATCCATGCCCATCTTTATATAGATAATTCGAATTCCAGTCTTTTTGATCAATCCCATTAGGAGACCATCTCGTGGTCCGCCACCTAATCCACAAGTCATATAAATCGCAGAACCAAGACCAACACATGCGATTCCGGCAAGGAGCATCAGGTACTCCAAGACTTGACTTGAAGGTGAGTTGAGCCAACCGAGCGCCCAATCCAAAACGATTGCGAAATAGGTTGCATTTGCGATCGTGCCAAAGCCCGGCTTGATAGCAAGTGGAATCCAGAGCAGAAGTACGAGGCAAGAGCTAAGAAAGAATGCGGTACCAATCGATAGGCCGGATTGAATGGAGAGACCCTCAGCAAAGACAGTCCAGGGCGCATTTCCTAGGTTTGATCGCACGACGAGTGCACCACCGAGGCCCAAGATCGTCAATCCAAAAAACAAGATCAGGATTCCAGAAAACGAGAGATCCCAAACGTGGCTCGCGGTCCATCGTGTAGTGGGAACGGTACGTGCGGGACGGAATACTTCGCGAAATCTAGCCATCAAAAATTTTAGATATCGATTTCAGAGGAATTAAGAGCGGCTGACCACTTTTCAAAAGGAGTTGAGATTTTTGGAGCCGGTGTGCGCATATCTCCAAGTGGAGTGGGAATAAATTTTGCCGCCGCGGTTTTAAATGCACTTATCGCAAGACCAGGGGTAAAGCCTTCCTGTACGACACCGGCAGAAAACTCGGCCACTGGGATTAACTCACGATTCGCTTCTTCGATCTTGCCGCTCTTTGCTAAGTCATGAACTCGCTTCATCCGCTTCGGGAAGAAATTAGCTAGACCACAGATTCCACCGGCGGCGCCAAGAGAGATGCCATTGGCTAGCAAAGTATCACTTCCAATTAGAAGTTTAATCTTGGCATCTATATATGACTTTGCCGAATCAATTGAGCCACTTGAATCTTTAACGCCCCACACCCCAAGACCGGTTAGAACTTTTGGTGCAATCGTGAGCGACATTGCGGGGAAGTTATAAGCGATAACTGGCTTGGTGGTTAACTTCAAAACTTTCGCAAAAAAATCCGTTAATGCGCCATCATCCCCAGGTCGGAAATAACTCGGTGGCATCACCATCACGCCATCAATCTTGGTTGCGTTAGCAAAATCTAGATATTCCGCAATCTCACCAAAGCTATTGCAGATGAGTGATGGAACCACCTTCGCAGAGCCAGAAACTTTAAGGATCCCTTCAGTTAACTTGATCTTCTCCGAAAGACTCAATGAGGCGCCCTCGCCAAAGGTGCCAAAGGGGACCAAGCCATCGACGCCGGCTTTCACTAGCCAGGCTGCATGTTTTATGGTCTCTTCGTAGGCAACGCTCTCATCGCTCTTAAGGGCAGTAAACATTGGGACTAATAGACCTTCTAGCATCGTTATCTCTTTCCGTTAGTTTCTAGACGAGCTTTTTCTAAGGCGGTATCTACAAGATCTGGGGTAAGTTCAGAGAGGTCGCTAACTCCGAGTAACTTCATCGTGCGAGCCATCTGCGATTCGAGAATCTCGATGGCACGAGCTACTCCTTCTCGTCCTCCAGCCATCAAGCCGTACATATATGCGCGACCAATCCAGGTGAAGTTTGCACCTTTAGCAATTGATGCAATCACATCTGCACCATGCATAATTCCAGTATCGAGATGAATCTCCACTTTCTTTCCGAGCGCCTTGCGCGTCGGTTCAATGAGATTTAGCGGGATAGGCGCGCGGTCAAGTTGACGGCCTCCATGATTTGATAACCAGACTCCCTCAACACCGCACTTAGCGATTGCGAGCGCGTCATCGACTCGCTGCACGCCCTTAACTAATAGGTTCCCATCCCAAACTTTCCGAATCCACTTCAAATCATCAAGGGTCATCGTTGGATCGAACATAGTGTTCATTAACTCTGCGACTGTGCCATTCCAGGAATCAAGCGAGGCAAATACGAGTGGTTCTTTAGTAAGGAAATTCATCCACCAACTAACTTTGGGCGCCGCTTCAATCAGAGTTTTACCAGTCAATGATGGTGGAACTGTCAATCCATTTCGCACATCTCTTAATCGAGCTCCAGCCACTTGTGCATCAACGGTAAGTATTAAACCTTTGAAGCCAGCTTGGGCGGCCCGATTTATCAACTCAAGGCTTCGGTCACGATCGCGCCAGAGATAGAGCTGGAACCAATTACTTCCAGTTGGAGCGACTTGAGCCACTTTTTCAATTGAAGTTGTGCCCATCGTCGAAAGAGTAAAAGGCATTCCTTTCTCCATTGCTACCGAGGCGCCGGCGACTTCGCCCTCTGTCTGCATCATCCGTGAAAAACCAACTGGAGCAATCCCAAGCGGCAGGGAGTATTGATCACCGCACATCTTTGTTGCGATGGAGGTGTTGGAGACATCGCGAAGTACATGCGGTTTGAATTCGATATCAAGGAAGGCTTGCCTTGCTCTCGATAGTGAAACCTCATCTTCAGCTGCGCCATCTACATAGTCGAATGGACCGATTGGGGTTCGACGCTTCGCAATCGCCCGAAGATCATGAATTGTTATTGCATATGTGAGGCGGCGCTTTTTCGGATTCAAGATTGGCTTCCTGAACTTTAGCGTTTGCCTTAAGTTCTGGATTCGCCCGTTAGATTTTTTTGCCATCACTGCGCTCCCTGATTTTTGGTTAGCAGAAACTTCTGTTCGTTGAGAAATCTTTCGAAATTCTTTAAACCATAATCAATCTCCAGCTGTGAGGGTTCATGGATTTCAGAGTTTGCGGCAAGTGCACGCGTACTCTCATTCAAATCTTTGGAAATTATCGCGTGCGCAAGAATTGCAGAACCCCGACAAGTTATATCAGCATCAGAAATCCTCTGAAGTCGCCTTCCCATCGTGCGCTTACGAGTCTTTATCCATTTTGGATCATTTCCCGCATGTCCGCCAAGAACCACATCTTCAGGATTGCTCTTTGAGATTGCCTGACTCATTTCAAGGACTTGACGCTCGGCAAAAGCGACACCCTCCATTGTTGCCCGAGCAAGTGCAGCTCGATCATCGCTGATGGATAGTTCACTGTAAGAACCACGAATATCTGAGCGCCAAAGCGGAGCACGCTCGCCTGCGATATATGGAAGATAGATAGGTACTGAACTTCCCTCGTGTTCATCTCCCATTTTGACTAATTCTTCTTCCGAGGTGCCGATCAGTTTTGCTGCCCAGGCAATCGAACCTCCGCTCATCTGTGTGGGTCCATAAGTAACCGAGAGCGGAGCGCAGGAATCCGGTATTACATAGAGAGCCCCAGCATCATTTGGCGCAGTTTTCGATGAAGTTCCGACAATGGCCGAGGTGCCGGTAATCACGAATGAGGTTGGCTTTGAAAAGACTCCCAGCGCCAACATTCCGCACATGGCATCCGACCAGCCGATACTCACTTCTAATCCTTGTGGAAGTCCGGTCAATTCACTCGCAGCTGAAGTGACCCCGCCCCGAGATTGATAGCCATCTCCAAGTTTAGGCATAACTTTTGAATCCCAACCGCAATATGTAATCAACTCGTCAATTGCGCTTCGAGTTCTAACATTACAAATTCCTTTAGTCGACCAAGGATCTGAGAGCGCCTCACCCGTAAGTAAGAAACCCAAGTAATCCTTTGGTTGCAACAACCATTTTGTTTTCTCTTTCCATTCTTTTCTATTTCGCGAAATCCAGAGCATCTTTGCTGGGCATGCCGAAGCAGCCCAGGGTAGAGAAGTACCTATTAGGTTCCACGGGTTTCCAAACTTCTTTGATAGTTCATCAGCTTCAACTGTCGCTCGATTATCTTGCCAAATAAGTGAGGGAAAGGTCGCATTACCCTCTGCATCGATACCAAGAAGTGAAGGAGTCTGGCCGGATAGACCCATCGCAGCTAGGCGCGGGATTAAATCTTTACAACCAGAAATGATTTCTATCAGTGCGCTTTTGTAATTATCTGCGTCTTGTTCTACAAAGTCATCGACTCGTCTAATCGGCAACTTAGCTTCTAGCTTACGCACGACATTTCCAGCAAAGTCGATCAGAATTGCTTTTATCGAAGAGGTGCCAAGATCTAGGCCAAGAATTAAATCCTTACTCAATTCTGCTCCAGCGAGTTGTTACATCAGGTCGCTTCTTGAGATCTGGATGAAGCTCGGTTCCAATTCCTGGTGAATCTGGGGGAGTAATGAATCCTGCTTCGTACTTAGGAAGTACCGTTACGACATCTTGGTACCAGCCGTAGTAGTAGGCCCGGACCATCTCTTGTAATTCGATATTAGGAAAAGCCACGCCGAGGTGGGTTCCAGCGGTAAGTACGACCGGACCAGTGCAATCATGCGGAGCGACTGGAACACCGTATGTTGAGGCCAGCGCGATAACGGCCCGCGCCTCTGTTATTCCACCAACCCAACCTGGATCGAGCATTAGATGATCAACGGCCCGCGAGGACAAAAGCCGTAAGTAATCCCACCGAGTTCCAGTTGTCTCACCAACTGTGACTGGGATGCGATGTGAGTTTTTAAATCTTATGAGCGCTTCGGTGCTTTCGTGACGGAGTGCATCTTCAATCCAAAATAGATCAAGATGCTCAACAGCGCGCGCGATTTTCGTTGCAGCCGGCGCTGACCAGAGTGAGTGCATCTCAAGCATGATGTCGAAATTCTTATCAGCAGCGCGAGCCGCTTCCAGGATTGCTACACCCTCTCGGAGATCTTGATTTGAAATTGTCTGACCGCCTGAGCGAACTGCCGCTTCGTCGAAGGGCCAGATTTTCATTGCAGAAAATCCCATTGACTTGAGGCTTTCTACTAACTCGGCAGGTCTTTTAAGAAAGCCAACCAGGTCTTCATATTCACCATTTTGCACTTCGCCGACTTGTGCTTTGCGACTTCGGTCAATATTTGAAGAGCCCTTTGCGTAAGCACTTCCGGCACAAGTGTTATAGGCACGAATTCGATCGCGCACTTTGCCACCTAATAATTGATAGAGCGGCTGATTGGTGACTTTTCCAAGAATGTCCCAGAGGGCGATATCAATCGAGGATGCTGCGCGGACAGCAACGCCGGAGCCTTGGAATCCCAGAAAATCTTGATGTAAAACTTCGTGAATGGAAGTGATTGCGAGCGGATCCTTACCCAAGAGCCGCGGCGCAATTGATTCGTGGATGAACTCCTCAACTACTCCGATTCCGACACAATTCTCGCCAAGGCCGATCACGCCCTCATCGGTATGGACTTGTAGGAAGAGCATGGCTGGATACTCGGCGACTCGAATAGTCTCAAGACCTACTACTTTCATCGCTCTCCTTGCCGTCAATTGGTTAGAGCTAAACCGTTGCTATCTAAGGCTTCGGCCGATACTCTCGAGTTGTTAATTGTTAACGATTTGAGGGGAGAGGTCAAGAGCCATGAGCGCAAAACCTGCAGAAATCGGAATCAAAAAAGAAGAGATGGTTGATGTCGCTGCAGATATCTTGATGCGAGTTCAAACTCCGAGAGATAACGCTCTCTCCGTTGCGGAATCACTTGTCTCTGCCCAAGAAGCTGGTCACGCTTCACATGGAGTGATTCGATTGATTGAGTACACCAGTTTTGTAAAAAAGGGGACAGTTATTCCGGGCGCCCAACCAACTTTAATCCGAGAAAAAGGTGCGATTGGAATAATTGATGGAAATTGGGGCTGGGGACAAGTTGCTTGTAAATTCGCTCTTGGCAAGATTAAAGAACATATCTCAAACTTTGGTACTTATACGATCACAGTTAAAAATGTGAATCACATCGGGCGCCTCGGTGAGTACATGGAATCGCTAACGAAAGAAGGCTTATTCGCCATGATGTGGTGCAACGCTGATCCTGCCGTCGCTGCCTTTGGGGGCGTCTCGCGACTCTTTGGTACTAACCCATTCGCAGCTGGAATCCCAAACGGCGATAGTCCAATCATCATTGACTTTGCGACTGCGGCCAGCGCAGAAGGAAAATTGCGAGTTGCTAGAGCAAACGGCCAATCCGTCCCAGTTGGAATGGTGATTGATAAAGATGGACGAGATAGCACCGATCCAAATGCTTTCTATGATGGCGGATCAATCCTTCCATTTGGCGGACATAAGGGTTACTGCATGAGCCTCTTTATCGAATTAGTTGGAGGAGCTTTGTCTGGGGGACATGCTGCGATGGCTACCGGATATACCCGTGGAAATGGCACAGTCTTGATCGCAATGGATCCTGATAGTTTTGTAGGGAGCGCTGAATTTGAAGCTGAAATTGCGGAGGCTTCTACGAAAATCAAAGGCACGCGCTCAGCGAATCCATCAAACCCGGTTTTATTGCCGGGCGATGTGGAGAACCAATCCCGCGCTAGAAATAAAGAGAAGGTTCATATAAGCGAGCCGATCTGGGAGAGTATCTTGGAGCTACAGAAATCCCTTTAAATTAACGGTAGTTATTAAGCCCGCTTCTGGTTAACCGGGATAGAGTCATCTCCGACAAAGTGCTTCGAGACGCGAGCAAGTCCGCGCTCCACGTGAGCCTTGATTTCCTTAAGACCTTTTTCTATATCGCGCTTCTTTATAATTTCTACAAATATATGGTGGTCTTTATCCCAAGAATCCATCAAAGTCTTATTTATTAATTCGTCTCGAGTCCAGGTATAAATCAAGAAAGAATGAATTTGAGAACGAAGAATTTCCCAGGCCCGATGAAGCCGATCGTGATGGGCAGCGCTAAAGACGGCGGTATGAAATTCAAGGTCAAGTTTGCTGACTGCTTTGATGGTGCGTTGTTTATCTGCTAATTTGCGAAATTCCTTAATTGGGGCCTCGAGAGCGGCGATATCTGCGGCGGTCGCATTCTTACAAGCCCACTCAATCGCAAGTTGTTCCAATACAAGTCGAAGTGAGAAAATCTCTTCGACATCAGCCCTTCCCCAAGATGCAATTCGGGCGCCTTTATGTCGCTCAATGACAACAAGTCCCTCGCGTTCAAGTCTTGCGAGCGCTTCTCGAACCGGCCCGCGCGAAACTCCCATCTGGTTGGCAAGATCATCTTCTGCGAGGCGACGACCTGGCTCTAATTCGTGGGCGATGATTGCGTCGCGAAGATCATCAGTTACGACATCAGCTAAGACTCTGCGGGTGGCGATACCTAAACCAAGTGGGTTCTCAGCCATCTCATTCCCTCGACTCAGAATTAGATTGCTTTGTAGCAACTAATTGTTGTTTGTTAACAACAACCATACCGGGAAGCATGCTCGAAAGTAAGCCCCTATTTCTGGAAATTACTAGTAATTACCTAGGTTCCCGCCTGCATTAAAGGCGAGGTTTCCACCATCGATAGGAAGAATGACTCCGGTGATCATGGCTGCTGCGTCGCTTAC
>CAZZIN010000006.1:16320-18934 GCA_964654425.1 uncultured Clavibacter sp.
TTCCACCATCGATAGGAAGAATGACTCCGGTGATCATGGCTGCTGCGTCGCTTACTAGGAAGTGAACACCGCGGGCTATGTCCTCAGGTTCAGCTACTCGGCCGAGCGGAATGCCCTCTAAGAGGCGTTTCATGAGGACTTTTGCCTTCTCGCCCTCAGTCTCGACCCATTTGCGCCAACCAGGAGTATTCACCGAACAAGGCTGAATTGCATTTACGCGGATCTTGGAAGTTGCCCATTCGATGGCAAGCTCGCGGGTCATCTGATTAGTTCCACCTTTTGCAACGCTATATGCAAAGTTGCCACGACCAATCGCAGAACTACCAGCGATAGAGGAGATGTTCACAACGGCAGCTGGAACTTTTTCTCGGATTGCATGTTTTCCAAATTCACGTGCGTTTAAGAAATAACCAGTGAGTGAGGTATCCATGATTCTCGACCATTCGGCCATGCTAGTTTCATGCGGCGCAACATGTAATCCTTGAAAAGCATTATTCACAAGAATCTGAGCGGGCTTACCGGTAAGTCTTTTCGCTTCCTCATAGAGTGAGATAACTTCACTCTCTTTGCCGGCATCACTTTTTATCGCATGGACTTTGATGTTCTTTGCCTTCAATTCACCCACTAATCGTTCCAGTGAACCAGGATCAATATCGGTTGCAATAATTGTCGCTCCCGCCTCACCAAGTTGGTGACATACCGCAGTTCCAATTCCACCTGCAGCGCCTGTTACTACTGCGACGCGACCATCTAGTCTGAAAGCATCTTGAATCATGGTTTGAAGATAGTGCTATTCTTCCCTCAAATACAAGAGCTAAGGGATGAAATGACTGAGCTTCATTATCTGCACGATATTCCCAAACCAGAAAAGGCCCACTCGGTGCCTCTTGATAATCCTCTAACTGGACCACCCCCAGCTCGATTTAAAGATTCTGAAGTACTCGTAGCTCAATATCGTACAAACCCTGCGGCGATCGCGGCCTTAGTTCCCGCTCCACTCAAGCCGATAAGCGACGTGGTGATGGTCCAATTCGGACGTTGGGGTGATGTTGCTGGAATGGGATCAAACACTAGAGAAGTCAATGTGATGGTCCAGGTCGAATATGACGGCCCAAAAGGCAAGATAACAGGGGCTTATTCACCATATTTCTATGTAGATAGCGATCGCGCTATGGCGGGCGGAAGAGAGTTTCACGGCCAACCTAAGCGCTTCGGAAACGTTTCGATTGATCTTCGAGAAGATTTGATCGTAGGCACTTTATCGAGAAATGGAATCAACGTTTTTACTGCAACTCTTGCTTACAAATCGAAGCCTTGCGATATCTCAGAAGTATGGAAGCGCGTTAACTTTGTGCGGAATATAAATCTAAAGTTAATCCCACAAATCGACCTCACTCGTGGAATTCGTCAACTCACTTCAAGAGAATTTAAAGATATTGAGATTACTGAATGCTGGACCGGCCCAGTCACAAATCGCATCGAAGAGAATATTCAAGCTCCGTTATATCGCTTGCCTGTGGTGCAACATCTTGAAGGCTTCTATTGGAAGGGCGCTTTCTCTCTCGTGGGTGGCGTTGTTATCCACGAGTACCCGTAAAAAATTTAACGTTCAAAACCGAAGTGAGATCCGCCGGCATTCTTAGCTAAGTTGCCACCGTCCATCGGAATCAGAGCACCAGTTATGAAAGAAGATGCGTCCGATGCAAGAAGAACCGAAAGTCCCTTGATGTCATCAGGGCGACCCATTCGACCGATAGGCAAGCCGCGCAGAAAGACCCTTTCCATTTCGGGCTCTCGCTTAATCCATTCGGAAAGTCCTCTATTCATAACTTGCCCAGGAAGAATTGCATTAACTCTTACTCCTCTTCCGCTCCACTCTGTACTTAACTCTCTTGTCATTTGGATTACGGCGCCCATCGCCATGCTATAGCCAATAGCTCCACGACCAAGAGCATTGAGGGATGCCAGCGAGCCGATATTGACGATACTTCCCTTGCCTTGGGCGATCATTCGCTTTCCAGCTTGTTGGCACATATAAAAGCGTCCAACCACAAGGCTCTGTA
Source organism: uncultured Clavibacter sp. (assembly GCA_964654425.1). GTDB lineage: Bacteria > Actinomycetota > Actinomycetes > Nanopelagicales > Nanopelagicaceae > MAG-120802. Next base: position 18,384 of record CAZZIN010000006.1, read on the forward strand.
GGCCCAATTCGACTTGCTCTAACGTTATTTTCAAAGGTTCTTCGCGGTGTGCGTTTCCGGCGACATTTCCGAGGAAATCAATCCGGCCAAATTCTTTATCTAAGGTTTCAAATAGCCGATCAATTGCACCGATATCTTCAATACTGCAAAGTTGGGATACGACTTTTCGCCCGAGCGCAGATATCTCTTCTTCGGTCTTCTTTAGTCCAGCTTCATCGATATCAACTATTAGGACATCTGCGCCAGCTTCTGCAACCGCAGTTGCCATAGCTTTACCCATGCCATTCGCAGCCCCCGAGACGAGTGCAACTCGCCCCGTGAGATCAAACATCTCTAGACCCATTGAAATCAACCTTCTCTTAACATCGAGCGAATAAGTTAGTAAGACAAGACTTTCTTAACGGCGTTAATCATTCCATCCACAGTTGGGATCGCAGCTTCAGCTGATTGTGGGTTAGCGCTTATCGGTGCCCGGATACCGCCAACGCGAACGATAGGACCCTTCAAGTATTTGAAGTTTTCTTCTGTGGCTGAGGCAGCTATCTCACCAG
>CAZZIN010000006.1:19034-23608 GCA_964654425.1 uncultured Clavibacter sp.
GGACCCTTCAAGTATTTGAAGTTTTCTTCTGTGGCTGAGGCAGCTATCTCACCAGTTATAGATCCAAACAAAGGCGCCTCATCTGCAACGACTACTCGTCCGAATTTCTTAACTGTTTCATTAATCGCATCTTTATCAAGAGGATAGAGAGTTCTTAGATCGATAATTTCAACGGAGACTCCGCTCTCAGCCAATTTAGCTGCAGCCTTTTGAGCTGTAACGACTGTGTAACCGTAGGTAATAATCGCAGCATCCTTGCCGGTCTGGACAGTATGAGCGCTACCAAATGGGATTAGAACGTTCTCATCTCCAACTTCGCCGCGAACACCAGAGAGTTTCTTATGCATCAAGAAAATAACGGGGTCTGGGGCGCGCAGAGCAGTCTTTATCAAGCCTTTGACATCGTAGGCGCGAGATGGAACTGCGACTGAGAGGCCTGGGGTGTGTGCAAATAGAACTTCAAGTGAATTGCAGTGATGCGCTCCACCAAGGGCAACGCCTGAAGTCGCGCGGATTACTAGCGGGACAGGCTTTCCGAACATGAAGCGGATTTTTGCTGCCTGATTGATGATTTCATCCATCGCACCAAGTGAGAAGTCGATGAAATTAAGATCGATAATCGGATGACAGCCATACATTCCGGCACCGATTCCTGAGGCAACCATCGCTGCTTCAGAGATCGGGCTATCTTTGACGCGCTCATGACCAAACTCTTGTGCGATTCCCTTTACTTGAGCGAAGTGGCCACCACGCTCAATTAAGTCAGTTCCTAAAATAAAGATTGATTCGTTCCGGTACATCTCCTCGCGAACGCCTTGTTGGAAAGCTTCTGAGTAGCTTGGAAGGGTTGCTCGGGTTGTTTCAGTCTGGGTACTCATTATGACCTCGCTCCTAACAATCCAGAATCGACATCGTCATAGATCGTCGATAAATCTGGGTATGGGGACTGTTCTGCAAATTCGACCGCTGCATTGATTTGTGCGGTGACCTCGGTTTGTAAAGTTAAGAATTCATCTTGCGTGATGATTCCTTCGGAGATTAATTGAGCCGAGAAGCGATCAATCGGATCGCGGTTATTTCGCCAATCAGCTATTTCTTCTTGAGTCCTATATTGACCCTTCTCGCCGACATTATGTCCGTAATAGCGATAGGTGAGCGCATTGATCAAGGTTGGTCCTTCACCTCTAAGCGCACGATCGCGTGCTTCTTTGGTGTAACGATGAACTTCGAGAACATCTTGACCATCAATAGTGAAGGAGGGGAGTCCGAATCCTTCGCCGCGTTTTGCGATATCACGGCCGCCAGTAACTCGATCGATGAAGGTCTCAACGGCATATTGGTTGTTATCAACAAGGCAGATAAAGGGCAGTTTGTTGATTACCGCCATATTTATCGCTTCCCAGGTACGGCCGGTATTCATTCCGCCATCCCCGACAAAACCAACAGATACCTTCTTATGTCCTAGTTGCTTTATTCCCATCGCGGCGCCCATAGCGATTCCGACGCCAGCACCCACGATTCCATTTCCACCAAAGTTTCCATTATCGACATCAGCTAGGTGCATCGAAGCGCCCCGGCCTTTAGAGCATCCAGTTGCCTTAGCAAATAGCTCTGCCATAACAATCTTGGGATCCATTCCCTTTGCAATCGTGTGGTGATGGCTTCTATGGGTAGTTGCAATCACATCTTTTGGATCGAGGGCTGACATGACACCGACTGCAACGGCTTCTTGTCCTGATGAGTTATGCATGCCGCCTGCGACTTTTCCGCGCAGCGTCAATTTGTCGGCGGTCTCTTCAAAGGTACGGATCACGACCATGTCGCGAAGGAGTTTGCGCTTCCAGTCTTTATCGTTACTCATCTGCTACTCACTCTCTCCTGCAGCTAGTACAACGGTGATCGTGTTACCGGCAGGAACTTCATCATTTGGTGCATAACGGTGGCGACCCAAGGTGCCCGATGTTTCGCAGGTTAGATCCATAGTCGTTTTATCGGTCTCGATTATGGCGATTACATCACCGGCATTTACTTGATCTCCGGGTTGTTTCTGCCATTCAAGCAGGACGGCGTTATCCATCGCCATTCCGACTGCAGGTACGAATATCTCTTCCATTTATCCTCCGGGTTTGTTTTAGAAGGGACCTACTGCGAACTTGCCATTTAAAGTCGTACTGCCATTTAGGTAACCAAGAACATCTTTAACGCCCCACTCCATCAACCGTGGCCCCGCGCTCTGGGAATACCAGGCAATGTGTGGCGACAAGATTAGGTTTGGAGCAGAACGAAGTGGCGAGTCAGCCTGGAGCGGCTCCTTTTCAAATACATCAAGTCCAGCGCCATCTAGATGACCGGATTTCAATGCATCAACTAGGGCATCCTCATCAATCAGACCACCTCGAGAGACATTTACCAAGATTGCGCCTTGGCGCAAGGTTGATAACTCCTTCGCACCGATCATGTGATGTGTGCTCTTCATGTAAGGGGCGTGAAGCGAGACAATCTCACTTCGCTTCAGTAATTCTTCAAGGCTTGAGACTAATTCGATTCCTGGTAAAGATTTTATCGCCGGATCAAAACCAATAATCTCTTTGAATAATGGTTTTGCTTTTTCAATAAGTGACTGACCGATTCGACCACAACCGACTACACCAAGAGTCGTATCTTGCAGCGATGTGATCCGCGCAGTCTTGGGAGCCGGAATCCACTCGCCCGCTTGCACACCTTTATTTGCCTGGAACAATCCGCGGTGCAGAGCCATAATCATCGCGAGCGCATGATTTGCAACTTCGTTAAATGCATAAGTTGGTTGAAAGATAACCGGAGTCTTTCGCTCTTCAGCGGCAGCAAGGTCTATGTTGTCTAGACCTACGCCAAGTCGACCGATACAACGAATCGATTGCGGAAGGGCTGCAATCTTCTCAGCAGTTAATTTGTGGAGCGCGACGATAATCGCATCGCAGCCCTCGGTACCCGCGCGCAACGAGTCGATGGTTTCAGTATCGACCTCTTGATAGGTAAAACCCAGGGACTTTGAAAGACCTTCGACCCAAGGAGTGCTACTTGATGTTCCCGTTCCAAATGCGAGCTTCATACCCCTCCTAATTGAACTGCGTTTACTGTATACAATCCGCGAGGTTATAGATAGGGTTTCGTGAAAGATTTTCGAGAAAGGTCTAGCCCATGCCACTTCCACTACCGAGGCCAAACAAGGTCATCGCTGTCGGTCTTAACTATCGCGACCACGCAAAAGAGGCCAACGTTCCAGTCCCAACAACGCCAGTTCTTTTCACGAAGTGGACTACATCACTAATTGGCGATGGTGAATCAATCATCATCCCTAAAGGCGTTACCCAAACAGATTGGGAAGCAGAACTTGCGGTCGTGATTGGAAAGCGGGCTTCGCGAGTTTCTGAGAGTGAGGCTATCGACTACGTCTCTGGATACACCTGTATGAATGACGTTACAGATCGCGAAGCGCAGTCAAAAGATGGTCAATGGGTCCGTAGCAAGTCTTATGACACCTTCGGTCCTATCGGTCCTCGCATAGTTTCTCCATCGGAGATCGGCGATCCTCATAATCTCAAGATTGAAGCTCGATTAAATGGCAAGACGATGCAATCGAGCAACACCAGCAACTTGGTCTTCAATGTCCCATTCCTTATCGCCTACATCAGCGCCCGGGTGACCTTAGAACCAGGCGATGTAATCACGACCGGTACTCCACATGGCGTTGGAACTTTCTATAACCCACCTATCTTCATGAAGGATGGCGATGTAATTGAGATCGAGATTGAGAAGATTGGAATCTTGAAGAACACCGTCAAAGCTGAGAAATAGGGCTATAGAAAAATGAGCTTCAAGGGTTCATCTGATCCGCTCGCCCTAATTACAGGTGGCGCAAATGGAATTGGCCTAGCAACCGCACACCAACTTGCAAAAGATGGCTATGACTTATTCCTTATCGATAAAGACGAGAAGAATCTTTCTGTAGCCGTTGAGGAATTGAAGAAGAGTGGCAAAAAAGTTGAATCACTTGCACTCGATCTCTCAGACGCCATTGCAACCGAGAAGGCAATCATTGAGCTGCTCAAACGGATTGAGGTAGATGCCCTCGTAAATAACGCCGGACTTGGCTTTGCTAGAACTGTCGCACAGACAACTCTTGATGAGTGGGACCTAACTTTTGCGGTCAACATTCGCGCCCAGTTCCTCTTCTGTAAGCACATCGTCCCCCAGATGATTGCTCGTGGGGGTGGTGCGATCGTGAATGTCGCCTCAGCTGGAGCCATAGTCGGCCTGAAAAACCGAGTTGCTTACTGTTCATCAAAGGCGGCAGTAGTTGGACTAACACGTTGTATTGCCGCTGATCATGCGATGGAGGGGATACGTGTCAATGCAATCGCACCCGGCACCGTCGATTCAACTTGGATCGGACGCATACTTGCCGATGATCCAGATCCGGTTGCAAGACGAAAGATGATGGAGGCTCGTCAACTCGATGGAAAGATGGGAACTCCGGAGGAAGTTGCCTACGGAATTGCATTCCTTCTCTCTAAGGAAGGACGCTTCGTAAA
>CAZZIN010000006.1:23708-30592 GCA_964654425.1 uncultured Clavibacter sp.
CTAAAGCGGATGGGCGCATCATTTGCTGTTGCTCCACATAGCGATGAGCGAGTTATAAAGGAAGCAGTAAGCCTTGGATTACCAATCACTCCTGGTGCACTTACGCCGACTGAGATATATCGCGCTAAAGAACTTGGCGCAACGAGTGTGAAGATATTTCCGATTAATTCCGTCGGTGGCCTTTCCTACATTGAGGCAATTCTTGAACCACTCCCAGATATGAAACTTGTGGTCTCGGGAGGTGTACAACCTCGCGAAGTGCAGGATTATCTACGCCTGGGTTGCGTTGGAGTCTGTATGGGTGGAGCGCTTTGGAGTGAAGCAACTGTTGCAACCGGTGATATCTCAAAGATCCGAAGCGAGGCAGAGGTCGCCCTAAAAGGGATGTGATTGACGATGCAGAACAAGGCCCTCGTTCTGATCGACAAATTTAAAGGCTCGTTAACCCAAGCTGAAATAAATGAAGTCGTCTCGCGCGCTCTACAAGAGTTGCAGATCCAACATCAGTCTTTTCTCATGGCTGATGGTGGGGATGGATCGCTAACTACGCTCTCCTCTATCGGTTGGCGAATTCATTCCCTAACAGTCACTGGCCCACTTGAAAATCAACATGAAGCGAAATATGCGAAGAGTCCGGATGGAGAAATCCTCGCACTCGAACTATCTGAACTTTGTGGAATCAAATACTTGGGTGGAAATCGCTCACCATATGAATCACATACAAGAGCTATCGGCGAAGCGATAAAAGAGCTTAGTTCGCAGAATTGGAGAGAGCTGTGGCTACTTCTTGGCGGAAGCGCAAGCAATGACGGCGGACTAGGAATTTTGCAGGGGCTAGGGATTAAAGTTTTTGACTCAAAGGGTCGAGCAGTAAAGAGTGGTTTGAGGGGTTTACAGCAAGCAGCCTCCATTGAATCAAGCGCCCTCGAAAAAGTTCGATCATTCCTCAATGGAAGAAAGGTCGTGCTCGTTTCCGACGTCAGCTCTCCACTTCTTGGAAGAAAAGGTGCGCTGGCAACATTTGGTAGACAGAAAGGTCTCGGTGCACGAGGTCAGATTCGCGGAGAAGCGGCGATGCGACGGTGGCGCAGATTAGTCGACGATGCAACCAAGAGTGATGCATCATCTAATCCAGGGGCGGGCGCTGCCGGCGGCGTTGGATTTCTTGCCCTCTCATTTTTTGACGCGGAGTACCGATCCGGGGCAAGTCTCTTCCTTGAACTTATCGGCGCAATGGAAGCAGTAGATGCGACAAGCAGAGTTTTGACCGGAGAAGGGCGAATTGATGCGAGCTCCTTAAGCGGAAAGTGCGTTCTGCCAATCCTTGAGATTGTTCGTGATAGAGGCGCAAGAGCAATCTTGGTGTGCGGGTCATACGATGAGGGTGTGGTGAACCAGCTTCGAAGTGACTATCCAGTAATTGGAGTCGTTGCATTAAGTGAATCTGGATTGAAAAAGAGCGACCAAATATCGAGAGCTAGTGAGGTTTTATACTCGCAATTGACGCTGAATTTGAAGCTGAGTTGGTTTAGCTCATGAGACTCATCCATTGCCAATGGCCCGACATCAAGGTGCCGGTCGATTTCAAAGTGATTTCTAATGACCCTAGTGAGCTTTCCCAAAAAGAAAAAGAAAATCTAGAGATATATATACCCAAATACATGGGTGGTCCAAAAGTATGGGGGGAGATTGCAAACTTCCCAAATCTGAAAGTAGTTCAACTTCTCATGGCTGGATACGAGGAAGCGCTACCTCATATGCGAAAAGGGGTAAGACTTTTTAATGCGCGCGGAGTTCATGACCAATCCACTGCCGAACTTGGAATAGCGCTGATGGCTTCTCATTTCTTGGGAATTAAAGGCTATATCAAGAATATGGAGAGCGGTAAGTGGGATGGATCCCCTAGGGATTCGCTCTATGGAAAGAAAGTAGCAATCATTGGCGCTGGCTCAGTTGGAACTCGAATAAAAGAGATGCTTGATGTATTCCAAGTCGAGAGCACATTCTTTGCAAGAAGTGCGCGTGCTGGTGTTCATTCGATATCTGAGCTACCTACGAAAATCTCTAAATTTGATGCCGTGGTTCTGATACTTCCCTTAACGAGTGAGTCGCGCCATCTAATCTCGAAGCGAGAGTTGATTCTTATGAAACCTGGATCGCTGCTGGTAAATCTTGCACGCGGCCCGGTAGTTAAGACTGATGATCTCGTTGAAGTATTGAAAGGTGGAGCAATTTCTGCGGCGCTGGATGTCACCGACCCCGAACCCCTGCCGAGTGATCACGAACTCTGGGGATTACCTAATGTGATTATTTCCCCTCATGTAGGTGGCAATTCGAGCGCCTTTGAACCCCAGGCTAGAAAGTTTCTTGAAGAACAGATTTCGCGTTACGCCAGTAAAGGCGAGCTGATAAATGAGATAGATTTCTAATCGTGGCCTTCTTTGTATTCGTTAGATTTAAAGTTAAGCCGGGGACGGTGGATAAATTCTTGGCCGAATTAGAAAAAGCGGCTCTATCAACCCGTTCTGAGATTGGTTGCCTCCAGTATGAATACGCTATCGATGCTGCCGATGGGAGCGCAGTTATTTTGTTTGAGAAATATGTGGACCAATCAGCCTTTGAAATCCATCGCTCCATGCATTATTTGAAGAGTTTTCGGGAAGCTGTTGCAGAGTTATTCGATGGTGAAACGATGATTATCAGGGGTGCTTGAAGTTAGTCAGATTGAATTGAGCAACCGCTTCAATCTAGTTTGCTAGATATCCACCATCTACGGGAATGACGACTCCGCTCACATAATCAGAAGCTGGCGCGGATAAGAAGAGAGTTGTTCCAGCAAGATCTTCCGGCTTTCCCCATTTTCCGGCTGGGATTCGCGAAGTTAAGAATTGGAAACGTTCCTTATCTTGGCGAACCCGTTCATTGATATCAGTTTCGATGAAACCGGGGGCGATGCCATTTACTCGAATACCAAGTGGCAACAGCTCATTAGATAATCCTCTAACTAGCCCAGCGAGCGCAGTCTTTGCCGCCGTGTAGCTAATTACGTTCTTGCCTCCGAGATAGCTCCACATCGAAGCCGTAAAAATGATCTTTCCATAGCCACGCTTCGCCATACCTTTTGCAAGATCGCGCGAGAGAATAAAAGGTGCCGTAAGGTCTATTTCAATCGTCTCATCCCATTGCTCATCGGTATGAACAAGGACCTCGCCCCGATTGGCAATACCTGCGTTATTTATCAAGATATCAATGGGCATCTCCGAAACTGCTTCGACCAAGGCTTTTGTATCTTTTCTATAACGAAGATCGAAAGTTAGGGCCGTAATCTTCCGCCCCAAACCCGTTACATAGCGGGTTAACTCATCATCAGGCGTCTGTTTTGAGCTCACAACCACTAAATCGGCGCCATTCTCAGCCAATATTCGGGCCATGGCGAGCCCAATACCTTTACGGGCCCCCGTTACGAGGGCGGTTTTCCCACTTAAATCGAAGAGATTCTGGGCCACCGGGGCCTCCTAACACGCGAACAAATTTTCCTGCAAACCCTACTCAATTTCCCGAGCATACATTACAGTTTCGGTTAATCGTTAACCGTTCACAAAGGAGGAAACGTTAATGATAGTTAAAACTCGACGAACCCTCGTCGCCTTCACCGCCGCATTTGCTGTGGTTGCTGGTTCACTACTTGGAATTCAAACCGCTCAAGCAGCACCGAGCGCCACTTGTAATCTCAAGTCCAAGCCAACCAACGCCCAATGCGATGTGATCGTTTACGGTGCACTTCACCGTATTCAATCGCTTGACCCGCTCAACCCAGTTGGCGGATACACCGAACAGCAAATGTCTTACATCACTCAAGGCAAGCTTTATCGCTTTGACAATGATGGCAAGCCACGTAGAGATCTAGTTGCATCAGCGACTATCTCGGCCGACAAGAAGACCATCACTCAGACCTTAAGAGACGCGAAGTATTCTGACGGAACTCCGATTGTTGCAGCGGATGCTGTAAATGCTTACGATCGTTGGATAGCTTCAAAGCGTTCGTCTTCATATATCGACGCAGTCGAAAAGGTTGTTGCTACAAATAGCAAGACTCTTGTCTGGACACTCAAGCGTCCATATCCAGATTTCAACTTCGCTCTTGCCCAGGAATTCCTTGGAATTCATCCTGCAAGTAAGACTGATACGCCCGCCAAAGCAACGGAGTACTTCAAGAACCCAGTAGCTGGTGGCCCGATGATGGCAAAGACATTTGTGCCTGGCACAGATCTCTTCGTTGCAGTTGCGAATCCGAACTACTGGGCAAAACCAGTAGTTAAGGAAATTCAAGTGCGCACCATCCCAGATGCAAACACCCGCCTTGCGGCCTTCCAGGCTGGAGATGTTGATTATGCGATGGAGCTCCCGCTCAGCGCTGCAAAGACGAAGTGGGATAAGACCAAATACCGCGTAACTGGCGAGAAAGATTCTGGCGTATTCATGTTGGCATTCAACATGGGAGCATTGCAGCCAAACGCAGCGTTGAAGGACGCTCGTGTACGTCAAGCAATCTCACTTGCGGTTGACCGTTCCGGAATCATGCGTACCGCATTTGCGGGCCTCTCAAAGCCTTCCTGCGGAATGCAGTTCGAGTTTAAGAACGACTACTACCTATGCTCGCTTCCAAAGGATGGCCGTCGCGATACCGCAGCAGCTCGTAAGTTGCTAAAGGACGCGGGATATCCAAATGGATTCAAGACAACGATGTTGGTTCCTAACCGCATCTTCTGGCAAGACGCAGCACAACTTGTCAAAGACAGTTTGAGATTCATTGGTATTGATGTAACCATCCAAATGGTCACACCTGATTCCAACATCTCTAACTTCATCAATAAGCGTGACTGGGAGATGATGTGGTTTGGTAACAACGCCGCAACCGGCATTCTCCAGCTCTCTAACTGGTTCAAGCCAGGTGGAGTATGGGCTGGAAACGCAAACGTTCCAAACTCGCTTATCGCCGAAACAGAGAAGTTGCTCAATGAGGCTGCTTCCTCAGAAAGCCCAGCTGTTATCAAAGAGAAGTTGGCTGCAGTCGAAAAGATTGCATTTGATCTCTCTACGTTTATTCCAATTGGAACCCGCTTCTACCTATCTGGCAGCCGTATCGCTCCAGGCTTGGTAAATGCTCTCCTTCCAGGACAGTTGCAGTTCATTGTGGCCACTAATCCGGCCCTTCCTACGGACTAGCACTGGTTTGGCTTAAATCGAGGGAAAAAGGAAGGTAGTTAATACCTTCCTTCATCGTAAGGACCGGGTGGCTCTGTAACGGAGCCACCCGAGTTCTTGCCAGAAACAATTCAGAAGAGAGAGATGAAACTAAACTTAAGAAGCCCACTATCTAGAAAGATTTTTGGACGCACGATTCGCGCGTTCTCAATTTCTTTTTGGGTTATGGTCATCGCTTTCGCTCTTATGCGGGTTACCCCCGGCGATCCAGCCGCTACACGTTTAGGTGCTGGCGCTGAAGCTGAGGCAATCAACGCCCTTCGTGAGCAACTTGGGTTAAATGTAAATCCAATTCAACAATTCATTAATTACATCGTAGACCTTAGTCGGGGCGATCTAGGTGTATCTCTAGTTTCGGGTATCTCAGTCGGCAAGATAATCGTCAATGCATTTCCGCTGACACTTACCTATATTGCTTTCTCATTCTTGTTCGCTTTCCTTATTTCAATCCCAATCGGAGTGCTAATTGGTTGGTCAAATAAGGCAAGTTGGGTTTACTCTTTCCGCACCTTTACATCAATTGTCATTGCAACACCAAACTTCTTTATCGCGATGATTGCGATTCTCTTCTTCAGTGTTCAGCGAGATTGGGCGCCTGTGTTCGGCTACGAACCCGGTTTCCCCGGAAATATGCGTTATCTCTGGTTGCCGATCGCGATCAACACCTTGATTCTTGTCTCCATTATTTCTCGAGTATTGCTCGCCTCGGTTATCGATACTCGATCTGAGGAATTTGTCGAAACCGGAATCATCCGCGGCGTAAGCCGGATTCGGTTCTTCTGGTTCTACATATTAAAGCCCTCACTTGCTCCGACAATCGTGCTTGCGTCATACATGATGGGAACCATGCTCGGTGCAACTGTCATTTTAGAAACAATCTTCTCGCTTCCAGGCGTTGGTCGAGAGTTAGTTGGCGCAGTATTGGCAAGTGACTACCCAGTAGTTCAGGGCATCTTGATTTTCTTCGGCGTGATCACAGTATTTTTAAGTTTCCTTGGGGACCTTTTTGCATATCTATTGGATCGTCGGGTGAAGATATGATTAAACGGATTCGTGAGTACGCAGCGCTCCCGGGTGGCTTTGGCATCATCGTGGGAACTTCAATGTTCTTATCAATCTCAATTATCGGATTCGCTCGTCCACTCTTTATTCCTCATGCCCCAGATGAATTGATTGGTGACGGACTAGCTGCGCCATCCTGGGAACATCCCTTTGGTCTTGATCAACTCGGCCGTGATGTTCTATCAAGAGTATTGGCGGCTGTTCCCGCTGATATCGGGGTCGCATTCCTTGGTGTAAGTATTCCGCTGTTTATCGGAACTCTAATTGGAATCCTGCTCGCTTTCGCCAAGAATCGAGTTTTCCTAAGTCTTGTAAGTTCAATAATTGATGGCATCAACTCATTCCCACTGCTCATCATTGCAATCGCAATGGTTACCTTCTTAGGCCCAGGTCTATTCAATGTTGTGATCATTTTGGCGTTGATGAACTGGGCGAGGTACGCGCGTATTGCAAGAACTAGAGCGCAAATCGTCCTAAGAGAGAATTATGTAGAAGCCGCGCGGTTGATGGGTTATCCAAAGCGAAAAATAATTTTCAAACATGTAACTCCCAATGTT
>CAZZIN010000007.1:0-30148 GCA_964654425.1 uncultured Clavibacter sp.
TGCCTCTGCCATTGGGCTACAGGGGCTTACCAGCGTGGGCAAATCTACCTGCCTTGCGTACAACAGAATCTAGCTGGGATCGCGTCAACTTTCCCGTGAAAGTGTTCTGTTGGCTCGGGTGGTAACTTGCAATGACCAACCTAGTATTCCCATCGCTACCCCGAAACTTGAATTGCCCACCGTGGCTGAACTTTGGGAGCTTTCTCGGTAATTCCTCACCAATCGCAGTAAGTGCCTTTATAGTCGCGCTCCAGGCTAGCCCACCAAGAGCTAGATAGGACCTAGTTGTCCGGAAAAGCGCCTCGAACTCGAGGTGGAGCCAATTGCTGCAAGATTCGATTTCCTCTCGACTTGGCTTGTTATCTGGAGGTGCGCAATGAACCGCACAAGTGATTCGAGTATCGATGAGTTCTTGACCATCATCCCGGCTTCGACTTAATTCTTGCTTGGCAAGGCCAGCTCTAAACAATGATCGATACAGCCAATCACCCGAGCTATCACCGGTAAATATTCGCCCCGTTCGATTGGCGCCATGCGCTCCAGGAGCAAGTCCGATAATCAAGACTTTGGCATCACTCGGTCCAAATCCAGTTACTGGTCGTCCCCAATATTTTTCTGCTGCAAATGCTTTTCTCTTGGTGACCGCGACCTCTTCGCGCCAGTCAACAAGTCTTGGACAGGCCGTACATTTGATTAGTTTCTTATCGATTAAGGCAAGACTAGTTGGCAAGTGACCACGCGATCCCATCGAGAATGTCTGACTCTGAAGCAACAAACTCAGTTAATCCTGATGCTTTCATTATGCGATCCAATACAAGTGCTCCGGCTGCGATTACATCTACCCGTCCCGGATGCATAAAACCAAGCGCAGCTAGTTCTTCACGTGACATCGAAAGGAATCGCTGTGAGATTTGAGAGACTCGATTCACCGAGATTCGAGATTGATGAATGAGGTTGCGATCATAGGTATCTAACTCAAGTGCAGCGGCCGCAACTGTCGTAGCAGTTCCGGCCACAGCAACTAGAGTCCGTGCACTCCTGATTGGAACTATTTCGGCTGCTTCCTTGATTGCCTTATCGATATCAATAATTGCACGCGCTACTTCGGAATCACTTACTGGTGCGCCGGTGAAGTGTCGTTCGCTCATTCGAACGCATCCGATATTGACGCTTCGTGCGTAGCTAACTTTGCTATCACCAAAGACAAATTCCGTTGAGCCGCCGCCGATATCAACAACTAAAAATGGGGCATCGGATGGATGAAGTTCGCGAACCGCGCCTATGAATGAAAGTTGGGCTTCTTCCTCACCGCTTATGACTTCTGGTTTCACACCAAGAATCTGCTCGACACCACCAATAAACAAATCCCTATTCTCAGCATCTCTAGTCGCACTCGTGGCGCAGAATCGAATCTTGGTAGCAGCTCGTCTCCTTATCTCTTGAGCGAATTCACCAACCGCCGCCAGAGTCCTTTCAATTGCTTTCGGCTCAAAGCGTTTGTTCTTATCCACCCCTTCACCGAGACGAACGATTTCCATAGTTCGATAGATCTCGCGGAAATTTCCATCTGAGATGTCCGCGATTAGAAGTCGAATTGAGTTAGTCCCACAATCAATCGCTGCTACTCGGCTCAACTCTCTCTCCGCTCAAGGCAATTTCCATTTAGCCACCATTTACCAACTTTCGCCAACGCTTCATCCCCAAGAGGATTAACGCCTGGACCGGCTGAGAGTGAGTGTGCAATCAATGAATGCAGGCACTTGACTCGCTCTGGCATTCCACCTGCAGAAATTCCAGCAACTTCAGGAACATCAATACCAAGAGCGCTACGGGCTGCGATGTAATCATCATGGGCAGCGTGGTACTCACCAGCAAGCTCTGCATCGGTCGTAAGTCGTTGATTCATCTCCTCCATCAAATTCGAATTCTCAAGCGTAGAGATCTCAGAAGTCAGATTTGGACAAGTCGCATAGTAGAAAGTTGGGAATGGCGTTCCATCACTTAGCCTTGGAGGCGTCTCAATAACTGCGGGATTACCGCAGGGACATCGGTATGAGACTTTATGCACATCTCGGGGCTTTCTTCCTAGCTGTATTTCAAGAGCCTCTAAATCTTTTGCGCTCGCCGTTTCACCCATGAGTTAGGGGGTTCCACTTCCAACACCGACTGATGTAATTGAAGAAATGATTCTTGAGTACCAAGGAACGCCGAGTGGAAAGTCCTCATTTATCGGGGCCGCAGCATCATTTGAAGAGCTGACCTCATTACCCACTCCCAAAATTATGTATTGACGCTCACCCGGAAGGACGAAGTGCAACCTAGTTCGTGCTTGCGACTTTATATATTCAGGATCGCGCCATCTCTCAAGTTCGGCGCGCGCTTCCTCTAATTTCTTACGATTGGATTCAACGCTTGATTCAAGAGAGCTGATTTGAGCGCGCTGGGCAAAATAGTGCTGGGTTGGAGGAGCGAGCGTTACTGCAACAGAAAAAAGAACAATAAAAAGAACTAGCAATCGAGTGGATATTCCGCGTCTTTCGGCGAAGTTTCGAAAGACTCCTCGAAGTGAGACTCGAGCTTTCATCGCCACCTACTGTTGCTGATTGAGAGTGCTATTTAAATCTAGGAAATGCGTCGCGCCCTGCGTACTTAGCTTTAGAGCCCAACTCTTCTTCGATTCTGAGTAACTGATTGTACTTTGCCACGCGCTCACTTCTTGCGGGAGCGCCGGTCTTTATTTGGCCACAGCTCGCAGCAACAGCAAGATCAGCAATTGTCGTATCCTCAGTCTCTCCAGAACGATGACTCATCATCGACTTGTAGCCCGCTTTATGCGCCATCGCTACTGCATCCAAAGTCTCGGTCAGAGTTCCTATCTGATTTACCTTAACTAACAATGCATTAGCCGTTTTTGATTCGATTCCACGAGCAAGTCGAGTCGGATTAGTGACAAATAGATCATCGCCTACAAGTTGGACTCGAGCACCCAGCTCACTTGTTATTGCAGACCAACCCTGCCAATCATCCTCAGATAATGGATCTTCGATCGAAACAAGTGGATATGAATCAACTAATTCCTTGTAATAGGCGATCATCTCAGCGGCAGAAAGAGTCTTGCCTTCAAATTTGTAGCTACCATTTTCATGAAATTCAGTTGCCGCAACATCCATAGCAAGGGCGATCTGGGTGCCCATCTTGTAGCCAGCTTTTTCAACGGCTTCGACAATCAAATCTAGCGCTGCTCGATTGCTCTCTAAATTCGGAGCGAAACCGCCTTCATCGCCGATGCTTGTCGCAAGGCCTCGCTTCTTCAAAACTGATTTAAGGCTGTGATAGACCTCGGCGCCCCAACGAAGCGCTTCTCTAAAGTTTTCAGCGCCAATCGGAGCAATCATGAACTCTTGGATATCAACATTGGTGTCGGCATGCGCTCCGCCGTTAAGGATATTCATCATCGGAACCGGGAGAAGTGCTGCATCAGCTCCTCCGATAAAGGAATAGAACGGCAACTTACGGGAATTTGCCGCTGCTTTAGCAACTGCGAGTGAAACTCCCAAAATCGCATTTGCACCAAGTTTTGACTTATTTGTAGTTCCATCAAGCTTCAGCATTATTTGATCAATGGCCCTTTGGTCAAATGGATCCTTACCGATTAGGGCAGGTGTAATTACTTCCTTTATATTCTCAACCGCACTGGCAACGCCCTTACCAAGATATCTAGCGCCACCATCACGTAACTCAACCGCTTCAAAAGCGCCTGTTGAGGCTCCACTTGGTACAGCAGCTCGTGCCGAAGTTCCATCGGCAAGGCGAACATCTACTTCTACAGTTGGATTTCCACGTGAATCAAGAATCTCGCGGGCAATTATCGATTTGATTGTAGTCACGGGCGCGGAGTCTATCGGGCTTCTCGGATTGAATCGCGATATCTAAGCGCTGCCTTACGAAGAGCAGATTCTGGGTCTAAATCCTCTTCTACTGCCCAAGATATGAGTGAGAGAAGAGCATCACCAAGCGCGCTCTCTTTATCTTCCTGATTAGATACAAGATTAGGTCCGACTGACTTTGGAGTTTCAATTCCATTCTTCTCTGCTCGATTAATTAGCTTTGTAGCAAGGGCTAGCGCGGGCTGGCCGAGTGGTACGCCCTCATCAAATTCAGTTCTGCCTTTTTCAGCGTTCTTTATCCGTTCCCAGTTCTCGTGTACTTCTTTTGAAGAGTCCACCTTCACATCACCGAAAACATGAGGATGGCGCGCAATCAACTTCTCGGTCACTCCCTTTGCAATATCATCGATGTCGAAGGGGTCCTTAGGGTCTTCTTGAGCAATTCGGGCATGGAAATAGACTTGTAGTAACAAATCCCCCAACTCTTCGCGCATATCCGCGCGGTCACCCTTCTCCACCGCTTCTAAATATTCATACGACTCTTCTAATTGGTACTTAAGCAGGCTTTCATGAGTCTGTTCTGCATCCCAAGGACAACCGCCTGGAGAGCGAAGTCGATCCATGACTTCGATGAGTCGAATCAAGTTTGGGTAGGACACGCAAGCCCTACTTATCAGTTACCGCGTCGCCTGCTGGATCTTTTGCAACGACTGCAAATGAGTTTGAATCCCAAACTCCATATCTCGGGTTGATAGTAATCTTCAATTCACTTGCTTTTTTTGTAACAGCAGTCTGGACCAGATTATTTACAGTTGCATCATCGGCACCGGAATCTTTTGCACCCGCGCTCAATTTACGGAGGATTAAGTCTCGCCGAAGCACATCATCAAGGGCATCTGGTGCGATTGCGGCATTAACAAGAACGCTGGGAAGCATCTCTTCGCCACCGATGCTCTGGAAGATTTCCTGTCGGTAACTCTCAAGATCAGTCGAGCTAATTTTTATTCCGGCGTCCTTGCTTAGCTCTTCAATCACCAGATTTGCGATGAGAAAAGTTAATTGATCGCGGGTTAGGGCCTCTCCGGTTTCAAGTTGCATCTGGGAGGTGTCAACGCCCTTACGCGCCTGGAGAATCGAGTCAACTTGGGATTGGAGGAGTTTCACGGTAATCTCTTCTTCGCCTACGGTTGCCGCGCTATTCATCTGGGCGCAACCAGATAGAAGCAATCCGACGCTTGCAAGTAATACTAGAAAAATCCGCTTCACTTAATCTACCTTTTCACTCGAATTGCTTTTGCTTACATCAGTGACTTCAGCAAGCGCTTCGCTTACCCAGCCAAGGAGTGAAGTATCTCCTATAGAACCATCTTCTTGGTAATCCTGATCTTCCCAAGCAGCTATCACTGGCCGTGCGATCAATAGCGTATCGGTTACAGATTTCACGATTGAGCCTGGATATAGCCGCTGAACTCTCAATTGCTTGGATTCGGCTAGTTTGATGGGAGAAATCTTTAAGTATTTTCCTTGAAGTGAGAGGTCTCGGATACCAACTGATTTGACCTTGATACGCAGTTTTGCAATTTCAATCAAGCGCTTACTCTCTTCAGGAAGTGGACCAAAGCGATCTTGTAACTCCTCCGATATTGCGTCAACATCAGAATCGCTCTTTGCATCTGCAAGCCGTCGGTAAAGATCTAGGCGCAATCGATCCGATGGGACATATTCAGTTGATAGATGAGCTGTAATAGGAATCTCAACTTTGCATTCTTGATCAGGTTCACCCTCGGTCACAAATCCACGTTTAAACTCATTCACCGCCTCGCCAACCATGCGCATGTAAAGATCGAAACCAACTTCTGCGATGTGCCCGGATTGCTCGCCGCCCAACAGATTTCCAGCACCACGAATCTCAAGGTCTTTTAGAGCAACCTGCATTCCAGCGCCTAACTCTGAGTTTTTTGCAATTGTCGTTAATCGCTCCATAGCTATCTCTGTCAATGGTTTATCGCCGGGATAGAGGAAGTATGCATACGCCCGCTCTCTGCTTCTGCCAACCCGGCCGCGCAATTGGTGCAATTGTGAGAGTCCAAATTTGTCAGCTCTATCCACGATCAAGGTATTCGCATTTGCGACATCTATTCCATTCTCCACAATCGTCGTACACACAAGTATGTCGAATTCCCGATTCCAGAAAGCCAAGACGACTTGCTCCAATGCGGTTTCATTCATCTGTCCATGTGCTACGGCAATCCGCGCTTCTGGGACGAGTACGCGCAGCCGTGCTGCTACATCATCAATACTCTCAACTCGGTTATGGATATAGAAGACTTGACCATCTCGGATTAATTCTCGATGTATTGCTGCCACCACTTGCTTTTCATCGTAGGCGCCCACATAGGTGAGGATGGGATGACGCTCCTCGGGTGGAGTAGCAATAGTGGACATCTCCCGTATACCTGTAATGGCCATCTCAAGAGTGCGCGGAATAGGTGTAGCCGACATCGCCAATACATCAACGGTTGTCCTTAGTTTCTTTAACTTTTCTTTATGCTCAACGCCGAATCTCTGTTCTTCATCAACGATGATTAGTCCTAAGTCTCGGAATTTCACATCATCTGAAAGCAATCTGTGAGTTCCGATTACAACATCAACGCTGCCGCTTGCCAATCCTGCGAGGGTCTCAGAGATTTCCTTAACGGAATTAAACCTAGATAACGCGTTGATATGAAGTGGAAAACCCGCATATCTCTCGGTGAAGGTAGCAAAGTGTTGTTGGACTAATAGTGTCGTTGGTACGAGCACCGCAACTTGCTTAGCATCTTGCACCGCTTTAAATGCTGCCCGAATTGCAATCTCCGTCTTGCCATATCCAACATCGCCGCACACGATCCGGTCCATCGGATAGGAACGCTCCATATCCGCTTTCACTTCATTTATCGTCACAAGTTGATCTGGGGTCTCGATGTACTCAAAGGATTCCTCAAGTTCGCGCTGCCAAGTTGTATCCGGCGAAAAAGCGAATCCCGGCAAACTAGTTCTAGCCGCATAGAGCCTGATTAATTCACCAGCAATTTCTTTGACCGCCTTACGTGCGCGCGACTTCGCTTTAACCCAATCGCTGCCACCAATCTTATGTATCGCCGGCGTATCCCCACCGACATACCTTGTGACCAGCTCCAGCGAATCGGTTGGGACATAAATTCGATCTGCGGGTTGGCCACGCTTTGAAGGCGCATACTCGATGACAACATATTCGCGCTCTACACCACCCACGCTTCGTTTTAGAAGTTCTTGATACCTACCAACGCCATGAATTTCGTGCACCACATAATCACCGTGGCGAAGTTCAAGCGGGTCTATCGATTTCTTTCGTCGCGTTGGCATCTTGCCTGAAGCTGCGCGGCGATCTTTAATTCCGGTTATATCCGATTCCGTAAGTAGAATTACTTTGTTATCTTGATCATCAAGACCATTAGAAAGATTTGCCGTCAATATATAGATCGTGTGGCGCGGTTGATTTGGTTGCAAGTCAGTGACGATTCGAGAAGGGAGTTCAGCCTCACTTAGGAGTTGTTGATAACGCTCGGCAAGTCCGTGTCCGCGAAAAGCAAGAAGAATGAGATATCCGTTAGCAAGCCAGCTCTTCAAATCACTAATCAAGCGCTCAAGATCGCCTCGATAGGGAGGGATTTCGTTGAACTGTTTGATTAACGGATCATCTACATCGCCGAATAGATTTATAGAGCGCCAATTGATCCCAAGTATGTCGGCGCGATGCATAACTTCTGAAATTGTTAGATATCCACCACGCTGAAGCTCTTTCTTTAGCGGGGCTGCCGAACCTTCCCGTTCGGCTGAATTCGACCAAGCTGCCTCAAGGAATTCTTCACTGGTTTTAATTAAATCAAGATTTCTATTTCTAATCCTCTCCGCTTCCAAAAGTACAATCTCAAAATCACCCGGTAAGAATTCGATAAATTGCTTCATTTCTGGGTGAAGCGCACCGATTAGTGACTCCATACCTTCGGCATAGACACCTTGTGTGACCTTGTTTAGAAGTTCAAGCAGCTCCGGATATTTATTGCGAAGCGCTTCGGCTCGCTCAATTACCATTTCATCTATAAGAAGTTCGCGACAGGTAAGAAGCGTGATGTTCGTAGTTTGTTCTCCGAAGGTGCGCTGGCTCCCCACTTCGAAATATCTGATCTCTTCTAATTCATCACCGAAGAAATCTAAACGGATTGGATAATCAGAATCTGGGGGGAAGATGTCTATGATGCCACCACGTACTGCGAACTCACCCCTGCGTTCAACTAGATCTACGCGAAGATAGGCACATTTACTCAATTCCCGTATCAAATAATCAAATTCGATCTTTCCATTACTCGAGATCTGAAGTGGTGCACGCTTAATTACATCTGAATTTATTGGTTGCACGAGCGCGCGTATTGGGGCAACAATCACTTTTGCTTTATCCAAGTTGTATAGAGCGCTGATTCGCTTTGCTACGGTATCGCTATTTGGAGTTAATTTTTCATGGGGCAAAGTCTCCCAAGCAGGAAACTCAATTACATCCTTTATCAAAGTGTTTAGCTCGCCAACTAGTTCGTTGGCACGCTTACTCGAATGTGTCACAACGACAATACGCCTGCGCTTTGCCAGCTCTGCAATCAAGAGCGGGTGTGTTGCCCCTGGCGAAACTAGCGAACTTGATTGAAGTAGAAGTTGCCTACTTGTTTCAGATAGCGAGATAACCTCGCTTAAACCCGCCTGCATGATCACCTCCTGGGAATAGCCGAATGGCCCCGCTTCCAAAAAGGAGGGGGCTATCCGAAATCGAGCGAAATCTTATCGTGAGATTATTCGCTAATGGCCGAAAGCGATAACTCAGCACTTCGAAGTGATGTACGAACTCTCGGTGATCTCCTTGGCCAATCATTGGTTCGCCAAGATGGTCAAGCTCTTCTAAATCTTGTTGAATCCGTACGTAAATCCGTGCGAGAGGGCGGCGGGGAAGAGCTTCTTCAATCTGTTTCGACCGTCGATGCCGTGAAGTTGGTGCGCGCCTTCAATGTTTACTTCAATCTTGCAAATATCGCTGAGCAAGTTCATAGATCAAGACAATTGAATCAAGAACGTGAAGTTAAAGGATCCTGGATCTCAAGGGCAGTCGATCGGATTATCGCTGCAAGTGATGGCGGTAAGAATTTCACGGAAGCAGAAATTGCTACCTGGCTCTCTTCCTTTGAAGTTCGTCCTGTCTTTACCGCCCATCCCACCGAGGCCGCACGCCGTTCAGTATTAAGCAAACTTGGAACAATTTCCGATTTACTTGATGAGAAGAATCCAACAAAACGTGAGCGCCAATTAGCAGAAGCAGTAGACCTACTCTGGCAGACCGATGAACTCCGTCTCGGTCGCCCTGAACCGTTAGATGAAGCAATCAATGCGCTTTATTATCTTGATGACCTCTTGCGTTTCACCATGCCAGATGTGCTGGATGATTTTGCCCGCGAACTTAAACGCTTGAAAATTGATCTCTCGCCTACCGCTACCCCATTCACTTTTGGTTCTTGGATTGGCGGAGATCGCGACGGTAATCCCAACATCACGCCCGAAGTAACGAAGCAGGCAATAGTCCTTCAGATGGGACATGCAATTCGAGTTCTAATCAGTGCAGTCGACGAGATTCGCCAAGCGCTCTCGGTTTCCACCAAATTAGCGGGTACTTCCCCAGCTCTTCTTGAATCAGTTGCGCGTGACTTAGAGCGAATTCCCGAGATCGAACCGAGATTTCGCCGCATCAATGTCGAAGAGCCTTACCGATTAAAGGCGACAGCGATTCGACATAGATTGAACTTAACCCGGGAGCGCCATGCAAAAGGCGCGCCACATGAATCGGGTCGCGATTACGCAAATACCGACGAACTACTCGATGACCTGATGTTGATGCACAAATCCTTGATTGCCAATCGGGGCGAGTTGATTGCACATGGCTTACTTGAGCGAACTATCCGAGCAGTCGCAGCATTCGGTCTATTCCATGCAACTATGGATGTGCGCGAACATTCAGGCGCGCATGAAAGAGCAATTGATCAACTATTTCCCCAGCTCGGATATACAAAACTAAAGGCGCAAGATAAGTGCGCTTTTTTAAGCAAGGAGTTAGTTAATCCAAATCCCGATATCTCTAAATTAGATGTCGAGGCAAAGAAGACGCTCGATACCTTTATCGCAATCGCCCAAGCACAGGAGACCTTTGATCCTCAGGTAATAGAGACTTACATAATCTCCATGACGCGCGGCGCCGAGGATGTGCTCGCAGCCTCACTTCTAGCAAAGGTTGCTGGTTTGATTTCCGTAACAGGAGATAATTTTGCCCGAATCAATATCGTCCCGCTTCTAGAGACTGTGATTGAGCTCCGCTCTGCAAATGAGATTTTAGAAACGCTCCTTAGTAATCCGGTCTATCGAAAGATTGTCGAACTTCGTGGAAATATCCAAGAAGTAATGTTGGGCTATTCCGATTCCAATAAAGATGCGGGAATTGCAACTAGCCAATGGGAAATTCACCAAGCCCAGCGCAGATTACGTGATGTCGCTAAGAAGTACAACGTGCAGTTACGAATTTTCCATGGTCGAGGTGGCTCAGTTGGACGTGGCGGCGGCCCCACATATGACGCAATCATCGCGCTTCCATGGGGAACTCTTGATGGCCATATAAAGATGACTGAGCAAGGCGAAGTCATCTCAGATAAGTATGCGCTACCCACACTTGCACGCGAAAATGTCGAGTTAACTCTTGCCGCGGCCTTAGAGGCAACCGTCTTGAATCGAGCCGCTCGCCAATCAAATGATGACCTCGTCAATTGGAACAACGCTATGGATGCAATTAGTGAGAGTGCATTCAAGAGTTATCGCGCACTAATCGATCACCCTGATTTACCTGATTATTACTATCAATCAACGCCGGTCGAGCAATTAGGAAATCTCTACTTAGGTTCACGGCCTTCGAGGCGGCCCGATGCTGGAAATGATCTCGGTTCGCTTCGAGCGATACCTTGGGTTTTCGGTTGGACTCAATCACGCCAGATCGTTCCAGGTTGGTATGGCGTTGGAAGTGGATTAAAGGCAGCGCGCGAAGCTGGTCACGGCGATGTGATGCGCAAGATGTTGAGCGATTGGCACTTCTTCCGCACCTTCATAAGTAACGTAGAAATGACAATTGCTAAGACAGATTTGAAGACTTCTCGCAAGTATGTGGAAGCGCTTGTGGAACCAAGACTTCATCCCATGCTCGCTACGATTGAAAGTGAGTATGAGCTAACTATCAAAGAGATTTTAGCCCTGACCGAAAAGAAGGAGATCCTCGGTGATCAAGAGATTCTTGCTCGCACCTTACAAATCCGGGATAACTATTTAGCGCCCTTGCATCTTCTCCAAGTCTCACTTCTCAAGAAAGTCCGCGCTCAAGGAGATATCGATCCGATGATTTCACGCGCGCTATTGCTTACTATCAACGGTGTTGCTACTGGGCTTAGAAATACAGGTTGATGTAATTACTTAGGAATTAAAGTTAGTTTGTGCTTGCTCAAGCCCTTTCGATATTAAGGCTTCGACCGCATCAGCGCCTTTACTTATAAATAACTCTAGATTCTTTCGCTCGGTGGAGTTAAAGGGCTTAAGGACAAAGTCGGCTGGGTCTTGATTTCCCGAAGGCCTTCCGATTCCCATCCGAATTCTGAAGTATTCGGGTCCTAACACTTTTGTAATGCTCTTAAGCCCATTATGTCCATTATCCCCACCACCCAGCTTCAGCCGGATCGCTTCAAATGGGATATCAAGTTCGTCATGAATCACAACTAAGTGATCACTCTTTGCTTTATAGAAATCAATAAGCGATTTAGTCGGACCACCGGATTCGTTCATGTAGCAACGCAAGGTTGCAATTGAAATGGATTCTCCCGTGGAAAGTTTGTACTCAGCAAGGTTGGCCCGAGATTTATGGGAGCTCAATTTCTTTTCAGAACGTCGCGCTAATTCAGCTACAACCATAGCTCCGATGTTATGGCGAGTGCGTTCATATTCTTGGCCTGGATTGCCAAGACCTATGACTATCCAACGTTCCTTCCTGCTTTGAAACATGTAGGAAGGTTAGTAGCGCTTACTTACTCTTTGCTTCACCTTCTGCAGGTGCGGCAGCGGCCTCGCCTTCAGCAGGAGCAGCAGCGGCTTCACCTTCAGCAGGAGCAGCGACCGGTGCAACCTCTTCGACAGCGGCACGAACAGAGACGTGAGCAACGACCATCTTTGGATCGCTCTTGAGAATTAGGCCGGCAGGAAGAACTACATCTTCGGCAAGCTTCGAATCTCCAGCCATCAAACCAGTGATATCCAATTCGAGGAATTGTGGAATCGAGGTGACATCGACTTCAACCTCAATCGAGTTATGGACGTGCTCGAGAATTCCTTCTGGATCGTGCTTACCAGATGTGTGGACCGGAACGTGAACGACAACGCGCTCACCGCGACGGACGATAATCAAATCGATATGTTCGAGAGTTCCCTTTAGCGGGTTACGAACGATTGACTTTGGAAGTACGAGCTCTTGCTTCTCGCCCAAATCAATATTTAGAAGAACGTTAGAAGTCTTGATTGCGATTCCAACTTCGCGTGCCGGTAGAGAGATGTGAGTCGGCTTCTCTCCGTGACCATAGATAACCGCTGGAACCAAGCCATCGCGACGGATCCGACGTGAAGCGCCTTTTCCGAATTCGCTGCGGAGCGCGCCTTTTATTCCTACTTCAGCCATTTTCGTGCCTTTCGTCGATTACGGGGTTTACCCCTCGCCTTAAGTGAGGGAAGGCTACCTAGGAGGTCCTTAATTCACAAATCCCGTGGTCAATCGCGACGGAACCTGCGGGTAATTCGCCATATGAATAGCGCGCCAACTCCGATTCCAACAAAGTGCCAGAATCCGATTGGGAAGCGCGCGTGCTCGGGTAGCGCTGGATCTTGAGTATTAACTGCGCGCGGAATCTCAATTGTCGCAACAACCCCGGCATGATCCGATGCAAAACATTTCTTCTTGCCACAATCCCAGATTGAACTTCCATCCGGATAGATGTTTCCGATCATCTTCGATGAGATATTCGAATAAACATTTTTAGTGAAGATGTAGTCAAGTCGATCCGTGAAACCATATTGATTTCCATATTGAGTTGCGACCTGTGCGCGCTTTGGATCTGGGCCATCTAGTAACGCACTTGCTCCCCACGAAAAGTGCTTTGGGTCTTCTGCGTCTGGAGAAGCATTCTTAAATCCCGCTTCGATCATCGCAGTAAAGGCGTTGCACTTAGCTGCTCCAGGGGTTGGACAGGTTTCACTTACAACTGGTTGCTCACCTGGGTTTGGTGCATCTTTCGCTCTTGGGTCCCGATAATCAGCATTAAAGTCGCCCATCACAATCAAAGGCATTTTGGCTGATTTAAGATCATCGATTAGTTGTGTTGCCTGCAGTGCAGAATTCGGAACTTTATTCTCATCCCAAATTGATTCAAGATGGGTGGATACAACTCGCACTAGCGAATCCTTTATTTGGTAGTCGACCCAGGTATAGCCGCGATAGATAGTCATAAGTGTGGGCACAATCGAATAAGTAGCGTCATACTCGGTATTTCCAACCTGCTTGATATTGCTTGCTAAGTCTTTGCGAACCAAGATTGCATCGCCGATAGTGAAGCCACATGAAGCGCTCTCACTTCCAAAAAGAGCAGGGAAGGTTTCTGGATCTTTAACCTTTGTTAAATATGGGATAGCCGAAATCGAATAGCCCGGATTAAAGGCAGAAACTCCATTAAATTCCGCCAATTCATAGGGCAGACCGATTGCCCTGGTGGACTCGATAAATTGATCAAGGAAATTGAAGACCTCGACCTTTTGGCTCCATGCATTCTTACGGCAGTACCAAATCGTCGCCTCTTGGATACCGATTAGATCAGGTTTATCGAGAGCTACTTCTCCTGCAAGTTTCTTAGCGCGCTTAGGAAAATCAGTTAGCTTTACTTGGTCCCACATAAATTGGGCGGCTGCTGGGAAATTTGGAATTAGCTCAAGGGCTACTCCTACATCTGCGCCAAGATAGAGATTGCGCGACATCACCGTTACTTGGTACGGCTCAGCAGCCTGAACGTTAGTTATTGATGTTGGGACTAGTGCAAAGGAGAAGGCAAGTAGCGATATAAGAAAACGACGCACTCTTAGGAATGTCCATCGAAGAGGCTTGTTACTGAACCATCTTCGAAGACCTCCTTGATCGCCCGCGCAATCAACGGTGCGATAGAGAGCACGGTTAGATTTGGGAATCGCTTCTCTTCCGGGATAGGGAGTGTGTTCGCAACAACTACTTCACTTACCTTTGAATTCATCAATCGCTCTGCTGCCGGCCCAGAGAAAACTGGATGAGTCGCAGCAATAATCACATCTTTGGCGCCAGCGCTATAGAGAGCATCCACCGCTTTTGCGATTGTTCCAGCGGTATCGATCATGTCATCGATTACGACGCAGGTTTGTCCCTCTACTTCACCGACTACGCGTCCAGTTATCGCCTCATTTGGGACTCTCGGGTCGCGCGTCTTATGTATAAATGCAATCTGAGTTCCACCCAAGATATCGCTCCAGCGTTCTGCAACCCTTACCCGTCCAGAGTCAGGTGAGACAATCGTTAAACGAGTGCGATCAACTTTTGAGCCAACATAATTTGCAAGTAGTGGAAGAGCGAAGAGATGATCGACCGGACCATCAAAGAAACCCTGAATCTGAGATGTGTGCAGATCCACGGTCATCAAGCGATCGGCTCCAGCAGTCTTAAATAAATCAGCCATCAAGCGAGCTGAGATTGGCTCGCGACCACGGTGCTTCTTATCTTGGCGTGCATATCCATAGAACGGGGCAATCACTGTTATGCGCTTAGCCGATGCGCGCTTAAGCGCATCTACCATTATCAGTTGCTCCATGATCTGCTTATTTACAGGTTCACAGTGGCTCTGGATCACGAAAGCATCGCAACCACGTACGCTCTCTTCAAATCGGATAAAAATCTCGCCATTTGCAAAGTCATAAGCAGATGTAGGAGTAATTGTTACGCCGAGCTCAGCTGCGACTTCTTCTGCTAGCTCTGGATAACCGCGACCGGTAAAGATGCGAAGGCGTTTCTCGGAGCCGAGTCGAAGTTCGTTGCTCACTTTGATCCCTCTTTCTTCTCGGCCGCTTCCGCGGATTTTGTCCCTTTGCGTTTCTTCAATACCCAGCCAAGAATATTGACCTGTCGGGCTCTAGCAATACCAAGCGCGCCAGCCGGAACATCTTCATTAATTATTGAGCCTGCGGCTGTGTATGCGCCATCGCCAATTTCGACTGGGGCGATCAGCATCGAATCACTTCCGATGCGGACATGGTCACCCACTTTTGTCTCATGCTTTGATACGCCGTCATAATTCACGAAAATGGTCGCAGCTCCGATATTGCTCTCGCGTCCGATTTGGGCGTCACCTACATATGAAAGGTGAGGAACCTTCGAGCCTTCGCCAACTTTCGAATTCTTCATCTCGACAAAAGATCCAACTTTTACTTCATCGGCAAGAACCGTACCGCTACGAAGATGTGCATAAGGTCCAACTTTTGCATTTGAACCAATTTTGCTGGATTCACAGTGCGATTCGATAACCGCGGCTCCCCCGGAAACTTCACAATCTACCAACGTGGTGCGAGGACCAATCTTCGCCCCACTCTTTATCTTCGTAAGACCCTTTATTGCTACCGCAGGTTCGATATGAACATCCGCTTCGATCTCAGCGCTGACGTCAATCCACGTACTGGCTGGATCGACGATTGTCACGCCACTTCTCATGAGCGCATCATTTATACGATCACGCATCATCGCCGCCACATCAGAGAGCTGGGCGCGGTCATTGATTCCAAGAATTTCAGTGAAATCTGGGGATTGGTGCGTTGCAACTTTTCCACCTTGGGACTTCAAGATTGAAATTACATCGGTTAAATACTCTTCCCCTTGCGAATTAGAATTACCAATCTTTGCTAGAGCGGCCGCCAACGCCTCAATCTCGAATAAATAGACCCCTGAATTTATCTCCGCAATTTCTTTTACAACCTCATTTGCATCCCGCTCTTCAACTATCGAATCGAGTTCGCCAGAACTATCCCGAAGGATTCGCCCATATCCAAAAGGGTCAGGCAGTTCTGTGGTTAAGACAGTAGCAAGGGCGCCACTTCTTTCGTGTTCATCAATCAAGGCTGCGAGAGTGGCACCGGTTAGAAGAGGTGTATCTCCGGCACAAATAAGCACTCGTCCGCTTTTGGCAGCTCCAGCAAGTGCCAAGCGAGCAGCCTGACCGGTTCCGCCACGAACTTCTTGGATTACCTGTTTGGCATTCGGCGCTATTGAATTCAACTCAGCGGATACGAGTTCTTTGCCAGCGCCAATTACGACGCGCAACTCGCTTGCTTCAAGTTTTGAGGTCGCGCTAAGAACATGCGCAAGAATCGAACGGCCTGCAATTTGATGTAGGACTTTAGGGGTAGTGGACTTCATCCGTGTTCCATCGCCTGCGGCGAGGACGATCACTAGATCGAGCCGGCTCAACACCCCACCTTTCGTGATGTTCCAATTCTATTGGCTCGTGTATTGGCTCCTCCACCAGGTATCGATCCTGGACCCTGGGCTTCAAAGGCCCATGTGCTAGCCACTACACAATGGAGGAACCTGAATTCTATTGGGTATCAGGCGCTGGTAATAACGCGAGCGCCAGGTACTGGCCCAGCCACGCGAATAACATTTCCAACAACGCCACTTGAAGTCAGGGCAACAACTAAATCAAGGGCATGGTCTTCATTCTCTGCAAGAAAAGCCACTGTTGGGCCAGAACCAGAAACGATCCCGCCGAGCGCTCCATAATCAAGTCCAACATCAAGTATCAACCTCAACGCTGGTTTCAACGAGCACGCGGCTGGCTGAAGATCATTTGAGAGCGCTTTGCCAAGCGCCTTTGCATCGCCATGACTTAGCGCATGTAGAAGAGAGTCACTCACAAATGGTTTAGAGATATCAAGGCCTTCACGTAGACGATCGCACTCTTTATAAACCGAAGGTGTTGATAATCCCGCACTCGAGAGCGCTAAAACCCAGTTGTAAGAACCGCGCGATAGGACCGGCGCTATCTGATCGCCTCTTCCAGTTCCAATTGCAGTACCACCCGAGATTGTAAATGGGACATCTGCACCGATTTCACTTCCAATTCGCTCCATCTCATCACGCTTTAGCCCAAGTGAGAAGAGCGAATCAATCGCCACAATCGTGCCACCCGCGTCTGCGCTTCCGCCCGCCATACCGCCGGCGATTGGAATCTCCTTCTTAATCTTTATTGCAAGTCCGCTTTCAATCTCAAACTTCTTACACATTATTTGAGCTGCTTGATATGCCAAATTCTCTTTACCGAGAGGAATCGGAGTCTTTGAATCACAAGAGATCTCGATTCCTTTTTCAATCTCACCAACTGTTAATTCATCAAATAGTGATACTGACTGAAAGACAGTTGCTAACTCGTGGTAACCATCGCGCTGGAGCGGCCCGACCGATAATTGCAAATTGATCTTGCCCGGTACTCGGACAGTCACTTGCTCAGTCATTCCGCGAGCGTATTACTTACTTGCTTGCCACGCCTTCGCAATCTCAGCAAATTGAGTTATCTCGAGTGACTCGCCGCGAGCCGTCGGGTCTATTCCCGCTTTATTTAGCACCATTTCGGCCATCGATGAAGAGCCTATGAGATCGGCGAGCGCTGAGCGAAGCATCTTTCTCCGCTTTCCAAAGGCTGAATCAATCAGGGCAAATGTACTTAGTCGCAACGCTTCATCTCCGATTGGTTTGTGACGTACAAAAGTAAGTAGCGAGGAGTCAACGTTAGGAATGGGCCAAAATACCGAGCGCGATACCGAATCTCGAAGTTGTACATCGCACCACCATGCTGCCTTTGCGCTCGGTACTCCGTAACTCTTTCTGCCCGGTTTAGCAGCAAGTCGCTCAGCAACTTCGTATTGGACCATCACTACTCCCGACTCAATCGATGGAAATCGCTCGAGAAATGTAAGGATGACTGGTACCGAGACGTTATAAGGCAGGTTTGCCACCAACTTATTAGGTTTATTTATAAGTTCTTTGACTTGAAGCGCATCTTGATTGATTATCTCAATCTCGCCACTTCCATGAGCGCTCAAAGTTTCGGGTAACTTTGATGCCAGCCTTTGATCTATCTCGATTACTGTAACTTGATTGGTGAGATTTAAGATCGCAAGAGTTAGTGAACCTAATCCAGGACCAATTTCAACTACTCGATCGGATTTTTCTATCCCTGCAATCCGTACGATTTTCTGACAAGTATTTGCATCCACCACGAAGTTCTGGCCGAGTGATTTTGAGGGTCGTAACTCAAGATCCTCAGCAAGCTTTCGAATCTCAGCTGCGCCCAGCATGGTTACTGTCATTCCCAGAACGATCCAAATATGCGCTCGGCATTAGCGCTAATGGCGCTTGCTAAAGTTGCAAGGTCTTCATTGCGTGCTTCTGCCATAACGCGCAAAGTATTCGGGATTTGTGCCGGAGTATTTAACGCGCCCCGGTGAGGCATCGGTGCAAGAAACGGAGAATCGGTCTCAACTAGTAGTTGTGTCGATGGGACCAGCTTTAGCGCCTCTCGAAGATGCGGGGCGTTCTTGAAAGTTACTGTGCCTGCGAAGGAGAGGTAATAACCCTTATCCACACACTCCCGCGCTATCTCGGCATCGCCGGAATAGCAGTGAAATATCGTCTTATCTGGAGCTCCTACCTCATCAAGAACATCTAGCACAGCTCGGTGAGCGTCGCGATCGTGAATCACTAGCGCCTTATTCAAGCTCTTAGCAATCTCAATATGTCTGATAAACGAATACCGTTGCCGCTCTCGTAATCCTTGTTCGGTACGAAAGAAATCTAATCCAGTCTCACCAATCGCACGAACTTTTTTGTTATTAGCTAGCTCTTCAATCCGTTTTAGGTCATTCTCAAGATCAGATACCACTGGGGCTTCATTTGGATGAAGCGCCACGGCTGCCAATACTCCTGGCCACTTTTCGGCAAGTCGTACCGACCACTCAGATTGCTCAGCGGAATAACCAACTTGAACGATTCGATCTATTCCAACGCTCGCCGCATCTGCCAAGACTTTGCGAATATCTTCATGGTCTGGTTCGGTATTCGTGACAATCTCAAGATGAGCATGAGTATCAACGCATTTAGTAGGAATTGAATCGGGTAACGGGGCTGGTTTGCGATCTAGATCGCGATTATGACGATCTGCCATGGTGATTTGTCGGCTTCAATTCTTAGCGTCAGAAGTTGGTTTCTCTTCAAGGCGCGGGAAGAGGATCTCGCCTTTGCTAATTCTTGTCCCAGGCTCGAGTTGTCCCCATTTGCTTACCTTAGAAATTTCTTGGCTATCAAGTTTTCCAAGCGCAGCTTCTGCACCTAGATAACCCCATAGTTTATTTGTGGAATTCGGCATTAAGGGGTGGAGCAATATTGCAAGAGCTCGTAAGGACTCAGCCGTGTTGTATAAAATCGCATCAAGTTCGGCTTTGCGAGTTGAATCCTTAGCAACAGCCCAAGGTTCGGTAGCGGTCACATATCCATTCACTTCTTTGCAAAAATCCATGATGGCATTGATTCCACCCTGAAAATCAAGATCACATATTGATTTATCCGCAGTCGCTACCGTCTTAGCGAGGGAAGCAGCAAGCTCTTTTGATTCGGCTCGCTCTGGAAGAATTCCAGCACAGTATTTCTCGATCATAGCAGTTAATCTCGAAGCTAGATTTCCAAAATCATTTGCAAGCTCACTTGTATAGCGCGCTCCCATATCCTCCCAAGAGAATGAACCATCGCTACCAAATGGAATTGCTCGCATGAAGTAGTAACGGAAAGCATCGACTCCAAAATGTGAAGTTATGTCTGAGGGAGCAATTCCAGTCAGCTTGCTCTTGCTCATCTTCTCGCCACCTACAAGCAGCCAGCCATGAGCGAAAACTTTCTTTGGAATCGGGATACCTCCGGCCATCAACATCGCCGGCCAAATCACGGCGTGAAAGCGCAGGATATCTTTTCCAACAAGGTGTACATCAGCCGGCCAAGTCCTTGAGAACTTCGCGCCGCCTTCACTTGTTGGTGCATCGGTGAGTCCGACTGCGGTTGCATAATTTAAAAGCGCATCAAACCAAACGTATACAACTTGCTTTTCATCCCACGGAACTTTGATTCCCCAATCAAAGGTCGACCTTGAGATTGATAAATCAGAGACTCCGCCTTCAAGGAACGCAAGGACTTCGTTGCGGGCGCTATCCGGTTGGCATGCACTCGGATTTTTCGTGTAATGATCGATTAATTTCGGTACAAACTCAGAAAGTTTGAAGAACCAATTCGTCTCCTTGACCAACTCAACTGGCTTTGAGTGAATCTTGCATTTTCCATCATCTAGGTCTCCAGGCAATTTAAACTCTTCACAGCCCACGCAATAAGGGCCTTCATAATTGCCCTCATATATAAAGCCTTTTTCCATCAATCCATGGAGAAACTTCTGGACCCGCTCCGTATGTCTCGGTTCTGTTGTGCGGATGAAATCATCGTAAGCAATATCAAGGTGTTTCCAAACTGGTTTCCATGCGTTCTCAACGAGTCGATCACACCAATCTTGCGGCTTGGCTCCATTAGCCTCCGCTGTGCGCATCACTTTCTGTCCATGCTCATCTGTGCCAGTTAGATACCAGACCGATTCGCCTTTCTGGCGATGCCAACGAGTTAGAAAATCGCCGGCAACGGTTGTGTAGGCGTGACCAATATGCGGAGCATCATTTACATAATAAATCGGAGTGGTGAGGTAAAAAGACTTATCCGATGCCGACATGTGAAAAGTCTATCTACTTGTTCAAGATCATGATGTCGAAGACTGTTCGCTTCGGAACCTCTAATTCTTTTGCCACCATCGAAATGGCCTCTTTCCGTGAAATTCCTGCGCTCTCTAACCGCAAGACTCGGCTGGCAACATCTTCGTCGCTATGAATTGCATCTCGCTTTGAGAATCCCTCGATTACAACTGTAAATTCGCCCAGCATCTCTTTTCGCTTGGACCAATCTAAAAGCTCGACTAGAGAACCGCGTTGGACTTCTTCATAAGTCTTTGTCATCTCTCGACATATCGCGGCGCGCCTTTTATCGCCAAAACTTTTTGTCGCCGACTCAAGAAAGCTAGTAATTCGGTGTGGCGCTTCAAAGAAAATCATGGTCCGCTCCTCTTCAGATAATTGTTCAAGGAAGCGATCGCGCGCAACATCAGTTCGCGGCGTAAAACCTTCAAATGCAAATCGATCTGTCGCAAGCCCGGAGAGGAGTAAAGCCGTCGTAACGGCACTTGGCCCAGGTAGGACTTGAATTGGATAACCACTTTCTAGCGCAAGTTTTATCGCACGATACCCAGGATCGCTAACACCAGGCATTCCTGAATCTGTAATCAACAAAACTGAATCGTGCTCAGCCAACGCTCTTCCCAATTCTTCCAAGCGATCTTTCTCGTTGCCCTCAAAGAATGAAATTACCTTCGCATTGTGCACAACGCCAATGTCCTTGCAGAGACGGAACAACTTCCTTGAGTCTTCTGCTGCAATTAAGGTCGCTTTACCGATCACTTCCTTAAGGCGCGCACTCGCATCAGCGCTATTACCAATAGGCGCAGCTGCAATGATCAAGGTCCCCATTTGGTAATTCTCGCATCAGTATCCTTGCCTGCATGCCTCGAATATCTACTAGATGGATACTCGGTTTAATCCTCTCACTCGCTGCGCTTCTTCGCTTTTGGAACTTGGGAACGCCTGCGAAACTGGTTTTTGATGAGGTCTATTACGTAGATGGCGCCCGCGACTATCTCTCCGGTGGCGTTGAAGTAGCAAATGGCAGTGCAGAGTTCGTAGTTCATCCGCCCCTTGGTAAATGGTTGATTGCCTTGGGTATCGCGATTTTTGGTGATAACTCCTCCGGTTGGAGGATCGCCTCAGCTCTAATTGGGACGCTCTCTATATTGCTTATATATCTAGTTGCGCGCAAATTGTTTGATTCTGAATACCTCGGACTCATTGCAGCCGGACTAATGACAATCGACGGACTTCATCTAGTCATGTCACGCACAGCACTTCTCGATATTTTTCTCATGTTCTTCCTCTTGGCAGCTTTCTTAGCTTTATTACATGAGAAGCATCTCATTGTTGCAATCTCTTTAGGTCTTGCCCTTGCCACAAAGTGGAGCGCACTTTACTTCATCATCGCAATCGGAATTTATCTTGTTGTAACAAATTGGAAGAAGTTAGTTCCCTACATCCCAATCCTTCCTTCGGTTTATCTTATTTCTTGGAGTGGTTGGCTACTTTCAGATAAAGGATGGTCGCGCAACTATTCAAGTAACCCCTTCTTATCTCTAATTCACTATCATCGCGAGATTTTGAATTTTCATACCGGATTGAAAACAGATCACTCTTATGAAGCTAGTCCGTGGAACTGGTTAATCTTAGGAAGACCAACATCTTTCTTCTACGAATCTCCGAAGACTTGTGGCGCCGAAAATTGTTCCCAAGAAATTCTTGCCATGGGTACCCCAGTAATTTGGTGGTTTGGATTAATAGCGCTTGCAATCACAATCGGATACTTCATTTCAAGACGGGAGAAGATTGCTGGATTGATTCTCCTAGGACTACTCTCTAATTATCTTCCTTGGTTGCTCTTCCCAGAACGGACTACTTTCTACTTCTACGCTATCTCCTTCTTTCCATTCTTAATCCTTGCAATCGTATATTCCATAAAGCTCTATCTTGAAGATGAAGAAAAGCGCCTTAAGCGGACCCAGACTATCAACGTGGCTATCGCTCTAACCGCCTTGATTTTCGCTTATTTTGCGCCACTTTATCTCGGTATTGTCTTGCCTTACGATGATTGGTATGCCCGGATGTGGCTACCAAGTTGGATTTAAAAAGAAGTCCCTAGTTATTCGTTCGCGGCGCGGTCGGTTCTTATCTGCTCCTCAACCAAGTCCGCTGCCTGTTGATCAAATATCTCAGTTGAATCTGGTCTACTCAAGCGCTCTAGATCTTCTTCGTTAAAGACCTCTATCGGATTAGCACGTCCTGAATCTCGCTGTGGGGCAGCTTTAGGAAGCTGTGTGTATGTGGGAGGTGGAACGCTAATCGGATCCCATGTACTTGCTGCGCCCCTGCTTCCTTTTGGAATGATGGTGATTCCTTGTACTTCACTCTCAGATCTTGTAACTCGCTCAGATAGTGGAACCCAATGCTCATCTTGTGTCTCCGCTTTTGATTTCGCAATTCGCTTCGACCTAATTATGAGTTCTGAGTATTTACTATCTTCCTTCTTAACTTCTGGATTTTGTTTTGAAAATTCGAATTCTTCCAGAATCGAATGTATCTGGTGTCTGGTATTTACTAGGTATAGCCCTAAGCCTGAAATCGGGAGCAGGATTATCGAAGGAGACAAGAATCCAACAAGTATGAAAAGAGCGATGATTGTCATCAGTCCGAGAATAGAGAAGAAGACTATTCGACGAACTAGCATCTGATTTTCTTTTCTGCGTGCCAACTCTTCTAGGTCTACCTTAGTCTTACCTGAGGCTCGTCCTACAACGCGCATCGCTTCATTGAATTTATCTACTGAACGTCCCGAGACTTCGTCATGATTTGCAATCCAGCGAGGAAGAAAATACGCGATCCACATACCTACGATGATTATGTAGATGAGACCTGAACCCATGAAGCCTAACCCTAAAGGCAGAGTTCGGACTTTCCGGGTATTTCCTAATTAACTAAATTCTCGTGTTCTCTTTTACAAAGACGATGTGATCTCTCCAACCACCATCAATATGTAAATAGCGTGGCCGCAATCCTTCAAAAGTAAATCCTGCTTTCTCCGCTACTCGTTTTGATGCGCCATTTTCGGGGCGAAGCGCTATTTCAATACGGTGTAACCGAAGTTCCTCAAAGCCAAATCGCGCCACTTCCCGAACCGCTCTAGTAGTAAGGCCCTTGTTCGCATGTTCTTCATCAATCCAATACCCGATGTGAGCGCCCCGGTATGCGCCATATGAAACCCCGCCTAGCGTTATCTGTCCGATTATTTTTCCGCCGAACCAGATCGCAAATGAATAAGAACGCCCGGCACGGCCTTCGCGCCTATGAAATGAGACCATCTCAAAGTAAGTCGGGAGAGTTTTCTGTTCTTCTGGAATTGGGGTCGTAGCTTCCCACGGCGTTAACCAGGCGCGATTGCGAAGGCGAAGTTCAAGCCAAGACTTACGGTCGCGCATCCGCAATGGACGAAGGGTAAGTTCCCCTTCAATAAGCGTCCTTGGCCAGCTCATTTAGTTGAAACGTCGCTCCAGGAGCAAGACATCTACCTCTTCGCCTGCTTTGAAATCTGTGCGCTCTTCATTCATAACAATCAATCCAGTTGCATCAGATAATCCAATTAAATCATCTTGATTCTCGAGCGCAGTTACAAGCCTGCGATTTAGATTATCACTAGTTAGCGTCGCGCGAATAAATGCATGTTTACCTGCCTCACTCGCCACATCATTAGTAAGAGTTGCACGTGCTATCGGGCGATGTATGTCGTAGAGGCCCATCATGTTTCGAATCATCGGACGGATAAAGAGCTCCATAGAGATGTAGGCCGATATCGGATCACCTGGTAGTACAACGACCGGCGTCTTATCTGGACCAATCAAACCAAAAGCATGTCGACCGCTTCCCTCGATATTTGGCATGACCGCTTTTACTTCACCAAGTCGATTCAATACACCAAAAATCAGATCGAATGATTCGTCGTGACTCTCACCGCAAACAACGATCAGATCGGCTCTTACTAGTTGATCCTCAATTACATCTTTTAGCGCATCAGGAGTTTCTGGAATAGTAGTTACTCGATAGCCAACAGCGCCCGCTTCTTTTACGGCCGTGGTTAAAAGCCATGAATTTGCTTCAAATTCCTCATCTTCACCCAAGTTTCCTTTTCCAGGTTCGACAAGATCATCGCCAGCAGAAACGACAACAACTCTTGGTTGGGGGCGCGTAGGAAGATGATCTAGGCCAAGTGAAGCGGCTAGACCAATCTGCGTGGAGCGAATCCTCGATCCAGCCCGAAGCGCAATTCGATCGCCTTGAAATACATCCTGGGCAAGAGTCGCGCCATGGGAATCTAGAAGTGGCATATCGAATTGAGCAAGGGGCTTTGATAACGCTAGGAGCTCGGTCGCCAAATCAGCTACTCGGATGTTCTCACTCACGCGGAAAAGATACTTTGAACCTACGCTAATCCTGTGGAGAACACGAAGTCGACCTTGAGAAATCTGATTCGCGAGCAACGGCGCATCTCCCGATCTAATTTTGACTTTAGTCTGATAACTGAACTTTCTGAATTTAAATCTGCACGAACAATCGCGAGTTATCGTTCATATGGTGATGAGCCCTCTACATTAGTTCTCAATCAAATTATTCTTTCCGTAGGGAAAGAACTCTTGCTTCCAGCCCTCAAAAGTGATCTAGGCCTTGAATTTCGACTTTGGAATGGGGACCCCAATTCTTTGAAAATGAATGGAAATATAGAAGAGCCCATCGGTGAAGAGTTCAAAGGAGTGATTGACTTGATGATCACCCCAGCACTAGCCCTTGATATGAATGGAAATCGTCTTGGTCAAGGTGGTGGTTCTTATGATCGCGCACTAGCCAGGTTCTCTGGATTTAGCATCGCACTAATCAATGAAGATGAGTTACTGGATACTCTTCCCACCGAAGCAAGCGATCGAAAAGTGAGCGCTGCGCTTACACCAACCCGACTTATTAGGTTTTAGTTATTTAATTGATGCCGAGGTTTCGAGCCATAACTAGACGTTGGATTTGGTTAGTTCCCTCATAGATTTGAGTCAATTTCGCATCTCGCATCATGCGCTCAACTGGATAGTCATTTACATAGCCATAACCGCCAAGAACTTGAACTGCATCAGTTGTCACTTTCATAGCGACATCTGTTGCAAAACACTTTGAGGCCGCAGAGAAGAAAGTGAGATCCCGCTCGCCTCGTTCGCTCTTAGCTGCAGCCGCATAAGTAAGTTGCCGAGCCGCCTCGATCTCCATCGCCATATCCGCAAGCATGAATTGGATCGCTTGGAAATCAAAAATTGCTTTTCCAAATTGGCGACGTTCCTTTGCATACTT
This sequence comes from uncultured Clavibacter sp., assembly GCA_964654425.1. Classification (GTDB taxonomy): domain Bacteria; phylum Actinomycetota; class Actinomycetes; order Nanopelagicales; family Nanopelagicaceae; genus MAG-120802. Next base: position 26,259 of record CAZZIN010000007.1, read on the forward strand.
GGTCGCCACTTCAAATGCGCCTTGTGCAATACCTAGCGCTTGGGCAGCGATAGTTATTCTCGTGTGATCCAAAGTTTGCATCGCAAGGGCGAAGCCCGCTCCGATTTCACTTATCCGGCGATCATCTCCGATTTCAACATTATCAAGATAAACCTCGCGGGTTGGTGAACCTTTAAAACCCATCTTCTTCTCGTGAGCGCCAAAAGAAACCCCAGGATCACTTTTCTCTACGATGAAGGCGGTGATTCCCTTAGAGCCTTTATCTGGATCTGTTGATGCGAGCACGGTATAGAACTCAGATACTCCGGCATGCGAAATCCACTTCTTACTACCGTTTAGAACCCAACCATCACCCTTACGCACCGCCCGGGTCTTCATCGATGCTGCATCAGAACCCGCCTCTGATTCAGATAGGCAATACGAGAAACCTTTTCCTTTTGCGAGCTCACTCATCCAATGCTTTTTCTGTTCTGGGCTACCAGCCAGCATCAACGGAACCGAGCCCAACTTGTTTACTGCCGGGATTAATGAAGATGATGCACATACTCGTGCTACTTCTTCAATAACAATTACTACCGCAAGTGCATCTGCACCTTCTCCACCAAACTCGGTGGGAACATGCGGAGCTGCTAATCCTGCACTTTGGAGCGCATCAAAAGCTTCTTGTGGAAATCTTGCATTCGCATCGACATCATGAGCGAACGGTTGGATTTTTTTATCAGCAAGCGCTCGAACACTCTCGCGCAGCGCCTCGTATTCCTCCGGCAAAGAAAAAAGCTGATCCATGCCCGGAATCCTACGAGTCTCTTCGTCCTTCTGCGAGTTTGCGCAAATAATCGTTGTAATCGGCTAATTCACGCTCTGAATTCTTATCGGCTCGCTTTGCTTCACGAGCATCAACGCGCATCCATTGAATGAAGGTTGCTATCAGCGCAATGATGATCGGTATCTCGCCCATAGCCCAACCAATCGCAGCTCCAGTCTTCTGGTCTGCAAGCAAGTCTGTTGCCCAAGGTCGCCGGAGAGATTGATAGAAGCCACCGTCAATTAATGTATTCGATGCTTGGAGCGCGATTGAAAAGAATGCATGGATGCTTATAGCGCCAAGGAGAATCACGACTCGAACAAGATGATGGACTCTTCTTGGATTTGGATCAATTCCTACTATTACATGGAAGAAAAGTAATCCAGCAAATATGAAATGGAAATTCATGAGTAAGTGTCCAAAGTGGCTCGACATCAAATTCCCAAAGAGCGGCGTGAAATAGAGTGCAAATAGCGATCCATCAAAGATTGCAAGTGCAATTATTGGATGTGTCGTTATTGCCGTAAACCTTGAATGTAAGGATTCGATTAGCCAACCCCTGATGCCGCGTTCTTCGCTATCTCTACCAATTGGCAGAGTCCGAAGCGCGAGGGTAATGGGAGCGCTAAGCACAATAAGTATTGGGGCAATCATGCTTAAGATCATGTGGGCAATCATGTGATATTGGAAAGAGAAGATTGAATACAACCCAAGTCCACCGCTGGTGCTGTAATCAATCAGAGAGATTCCAATCGCAAACGAAATCGTCCTACCGACGGGCCACTTATCACCGCGCCGCGCCAAGATGACGACACCTCTTATGTAGAGTGCTGTTGCAAACACAAGGGCGCCAAGCATCAATGCATCTGCCTCATATTCAAAAAAGAGACGGCGCAGATTCGGTTCTGCCGGCATCGAAATACCGACTAATTCCTTAACTCGGTCATACCTGTATTGCTCTTCTGTAATCGGCGTGAAGCGAGAGAGCAGCGAGCCGATTGAAAGTGCTAGAACTAGTAATGCCACTTCAAACTTGATTAAGCCCTCATTTCCAATATTGCGTCGTATCTTTTGCGAGGTGAAGAAAATCAAGGTAAGAGCAGAAATCTTTGCAATAATCATAAAACCGTAAGAGCTTAACCAGGCACTTGAAAAACCAAGGCGAAGAATCGCACTTGCGCTACCAGTAATGATTACCGCCACGACCGACCAATTCGCGATCGTTGAGATTCTGCTTAGTGCAAATTCCTTCACCTTCGAATCCATGAAAAGCAATGAGACAACCGCCCCGACCCAAGCCGAGAGAGCTATCACATGAATAATGAGTGATCCGATTGCAAGTCCGTGTCCCGCTGCTTGAGAGGTGTGGCTCTGGAGCAATGGAGCACAAACACCAATCAACGCAATCACATAGGCCAACATGGAGCCGCCGGTCTTGCGCCACTTTGTGCACATAAATAAAAGTAAGGCAACCGAGATGACTTGGATTAACTGGAACCGACCGAGTGAAGTCTGGTATACATAAGAACGAATCGTTGTTGTATCCAACATCTTAGAAATGGGCGATTCAAATAGATTTGCAAGCGTTGCCAATAGATTTCCGATTGCTGCTATAAACCAAGCACTGAATAGGAAGGGGAAAGTTCTTCTTAACTTGAGAGAGGTACCTGTAAATCTTCCGTTTGATTCAGGGAAAACAAAGGTCAATGAAAGAAGCAGCCCAAGTGATAACGCCCCCAGCAATGTGTTGAGGAGATCAAAGAGCATATTTGTTCTCAATTAGAAGATTCTCCGCCACGAACCTAAGATTACGCTGTGCCAACCTACGAATATAGGTGCGAAGCTGAGCATCAATTTGAGGTATTCCAATCATTCTCAGATAAAGCTCTTGATACCTGCCCTGAGTGTGGGGCGCCTGCTCGCAAGGTCTATTCCAATGTCGGAATCGTCTTCAAAGGGTCTGGCTTTTACAAAACAGATTCCCAGAAAAAATCAGAGACAAAATCAGAGAGCAAAACTGAGTCAAAGTCTGAGAAAAAGATAGAGACAAAGACTGAGTCAAAGGCCCCAACTAAATCAGATAGCTAGTCGTGATGCGGCGGTTTATCGCCTTTGATTTCTTGCTCTCGCCTATCTTCTCCAGATTTGTCGCGATCATCTTCAATTTCTTCTTTTGTTTTAGAGGGAATCAACTCGCTCATCAGGACCGACCTGGGTTTGGGGCAAGAGCGCGCTGGACTCCGTCCATTATCTGTCGTAAAGCAACTTCTTGATCTCGCTGCGTTAGCGCTCGTTGCGCTACCAATACCGCAAGTCCATGTACCGAACTCCAGGCAAACATTGGCGCAGCGTTTCTGATTTTGCGATCTAGGAGGCCCGCATTCCATAACTCTTGGATTGACTCTTGGAGCAAATTCCAAGATAGATCTGAGAATTCACGCACCGGCTTTTCATCGCAATGCAAGAAAGCAACCTCAAATAGCCGGGGGTGCTTTCTTGCAAAATCTATGTACGCCTCACCCAATGCTTCAAACCTAAGAATTGCAGTCGAAGCAGCACTTCTAGATTTCTTCACACGCTCTTGTCGGATGCGCATAAATTCCCCAAGTTCGATTCTTACTTGGAGAGAGACTTCGGCTCTTAGCTGTTCGAGATTCTCAAAGTGGCGATAAAGCGCAGCAGGAGTCACTCCAGCGGCTTGCGCAACTCGTCGAATCCCGAGGGCGCTCCAACCCTCACGGTCTACAAGATTTCGAGCAGCCCGAAGTGCTGCATGGCCTAAATCACCATGATGGTAATCCGCGCCCTTGCGCACCGGTGTTAACATTGTTTACATTATTGCCTACACAGAGCCCCGCAGTCAATGGCTCCCAGTCAAAGAAGGTAGAAGATGTTCGAGAAACTAGGCCACTCCATCGCCCGACGTAGCAAAGCTATCTTCTTGCTATCTGTGGTGCTCGTGCTGTTATTCGGCACCCTTGGAACTCAAGTCTTCTCCCGGTTCGACTCGGGCGGATATTCAGACCCAAATAGCGATTCGGCAAAAGTCTTCGAGTATTTGGAGGACACATTCGGTGTAAAGGAC
>CAZZIN010000008.1:0-28897 GCA_964654425.1 uncultured Clavibacter sp.
CGAATATTCCTCGATTGCCTTCCAATTCCAATCGATTCCAAATCCTGCTTCGGTGGGAACCCGAAAAACGCCATCATTCAATTGAATCGGGTTATTAATCAAAAGATGGAAGAGGTCGATATTCAAGGCTGGGTCCATATATTCCAGTCCACCTAGATCTAAGTTCTCTATCGCAGCAGCAAGTTGGATATGAATCTCACTGTGGATATGAGTGGACACTTGAAGACCATCTTTAGCTGCAATCTCGGCAGATAAAATGAATTCCATAACGCCTCCAACAACGAGTGCATCAACTCTCGCAAGATCCACGTATTTGTGGCGTACAAGGCCCGCGATACCGCGATGGCCAAATTGGGATTCTCCGACTGCAACTTTGACGCCCGTTCGTTTGCGCAATTCCAAGACTAATTCACCCTGTGATTCGAGGAATGGATCTTCTAAGAATGCCAAGTCATGTTTAGAAAGTTCATTCACTCTTTGTTCGGCATCATCAACGCTCTTAAAAGACCTAAATGCGTCCGCCCCAATTCTTCCTTCTTTTCCTACTCTATCCCGAATGACTTTCATTCTTTGTGCATCTCGCTCCGGAGTTCCTGCGCCAACAACTAGCTTGAAGTTCTTTACTCCCTTTGCAATTGCACGTTCAACATCTCTTGTTAACAGAGAATCATCTGTTCCATATTTATAACCAATTACATAGGATGCTGGGAATTCAGATTTCTTTTGGCCAAGCAATTGTGCAACTGACTTTCCTTTGGATTTACCGAGTGCATCCCAAATTGCAATATCTACTGCGCTTACAGCGGCTGTAAAAGTTCCATGTTCTGCCGAGTGCCAATATGTGGCCAAAACTTCAGCGCGTATTTCTTCTGACTTATCAATCTCCTTGCCTAAAACCACTGGTGCTATCATGTTGCTTACGATTTCTTTTATGGGTAGTCCTCGGCTATAGCAATAACCAATTCCTTCAATCCCATCACCGCATAGAACTTTCACTATTGTGTAGGTTCTCACCTTAAAGACTGTGGATCCGACTACAACTGGTTCGGGTAGAGGTACCTTCGCCTCATATGCCTCTACGCTGATTATTTTCGACAACTCTTAGTCCTTGAGGTTCAAAAGAGCTAGCGCTCTGTCTTCAAGCTCATATTGCCTTGGCTTTGTATCTCCTCGAGCAAGCATGTCTGCATAGAACTCAGTTATTGCCTCTTTCAAACTGTAACGAGGCACAAATCCTGTGTAGTTCTGGAGCTTTCGATAATCAAGAAAGCCTGTTGAATCTGGAAACGGGAAAAACATATCTCGAAGGTTAAAACCCTGTTGCTGCAAGTTAGGATGATTTGGATCCACAAAATGGACTTTTGCATTCTTACCTATTACTTCTGCGCAAATTTCTACAAAACCCATACCGGTTGTTCCCTCGGGCATTGCTATGTTGAAAGCTTCGCCATTCACATGAGATCCCGCCCGAGTCAAAGCCAAAAGCGCCTTAGCGACATCTCCGGCATAGATGAATGACTTGACTGATTGACCCCCATTGGGAACGAGTACAGGTCGATCATTAAGGATTCTACTTAAAACAAAACCTTCGCGGTCTTCATAGTTATCAACTCCCATCACATAAGGAAGGCGGCACGAAACGGTCTCGAAATAATTCTTGCTGGAAAAATCCAGAAGAAAGTTCTCTCCTTTAATTTTTTCATCTGAATAGGTAAAAAATAGTTCGTTAGGTGCCCGCTCAAAATGCTCTTGAAGAGGAAAGTAATTACTCCTTTTATAGACCGCTCCACTAGAGATAAATAAGTACCTACCGATGTTTCCTTTAAGAACTTCGCCGGCCTCTTTGACCCAAGCAGATGGATATGCAGAGAAGTCAATTACGACATCAAATTTTTCACCCTTCAAAGAATCGACTGCGCCTGAAACGGAGCGATCCATCTTCAACGCCTTAACTCCAGCTACAGGGTCGTTTGTTCCACGATTAGCGATTGTTACTTCATATCCAGCCTCAAGGAACTCTCGACTTACATACTTACCCATAAACCTAGTTCCGCCAAAGATGAGTGCTTTCATATGTAAATCGCCCCTAACTAGTTCCCAATGGTCGCTTTATACTTCCACAATGTCACCCTTAAAACGAGTGGATCTAAGCAATCAACAACTCGATACCCTTAAAGGCATCGTTGGAAATCGAGTTACAACCAACGACTCGGTATTGGATCAACATGGGCGCGACGAATCAGCTTTCCCCCCAGTTTCTCCCTCAGCTGTCATATATCCAAAATCGACTGACGAGGTCTCAAAAATTCTCTCTTTTTGTAATTCCGAGTCAATTCCAGTTGTTGCATTTGGTGCTGGTACATCTCTTGAAGGACATGTCCTTCCAATTCGTGGCGGCATCAGCCTTGATATGACAGAGATGAACAAGATTCTAAATATTTCTCCTGCAGATCTAACGGTCACAGTTGAGGCAGGAGTAACTCGAGTGGCTCTTAACAACACTTTGACAAAGGAAGGACTATTTTTCTCAGTTGATCCTGGAGCAGATGCAACGATTGGTGGAATGGCATCTACTGGTGCCGCAGGTACCACCACGGTCAAATACGGCTCAATGCGCGAAAATGTATTGGCCTTAACGGCCGTCTTGGCTGATGGAACTGTAATAAGAACCGGGCGCTCCACACGTAAACTTTCTGCAGGTTATGACTTGACTAGGTTATTGGTTGGTTCTGAAGGCACTCTTGCAGTTATCACTGAAGTAACACTTCGCATATTTGGAATTCCTGAAAAAATGTCAGCAGCAATCGTTCGCTTCCCATCTCTAGCTGATGGCGTTGCTGCAGCTTCAAGAGTTGTCCAAATGGGAACAAATGTGGCACGGTGCGAGTTCCTTGATCCAGCGAGTGTTCGGAATGCGAATAAGCACAGCGGACTTAACCTTCCGGAACAGCCGACTCTGCTCTTTGAGTTTCATGGAAGTCCAACAAATGTTGATTCCGATGCTCAAAGCGTTGAGGAAATAGTTAAGGAGTTTGGCGGCTCAGACTTCGAATGGACATCAGATGAAGATGAAAGACGCAAGCTTTGGCAGGCTCGTCATGATGCATATTGGTCCAATATCCATCTTTACCCTGGCATGAGAATCGTGAGCACGGACTTGGCTGCCCCTTTATCAAAATTGGCCGAGGCCGTGGAAATTTGTAACACGATATTAGGCCGACACAAGTTCCCATTTAGCATCTTTGGCCATGTCGCAGATGGAAATTTTCATTGCATGATTATTAATAACCCTGCAAATCAAGCGGAACATGATGAAATCCGAGAGGTCACTCATGAAATGGCATCAAAGATCATTAATATGGGCGGAACTTGCACCGGAGAGCATGGCATTGGATTGGGCAAGATTGATCTACTTCTCGAAGAAACGGGTGAAAATGCAGTTCAGCTGATGCGTAATATTAAAAGAACGCTCGACCCGAATTGGATTTTGAATCCTGGAAAAGTAATAAAGGAGGATCCCCAAAGCTAATGGGTGATGATTTAACAGACATTTGGTCGACGCCCAAGCTGGCGCCTATGTATCCGCCTTTCCCCATCCATTATAGAAACGTTGAGATTGTTACAACTGTTTATCGCACTGATAAGGAAGCTATAGCAAGACATATAGGCCCACCGTTGGTTAGCACTGGGAACCTGGTCATGGTTCATAACTACTTCATGCCTGATGTCGATGTAATGGGGGTAGTTGAGGAAACAAATGTGATGATTGGCGTTCAAATTTCCATTGATGGTGAGAGGCACTCTGGTGGGTTTAGTACCAATCTTCTGATTAGCTCTGAAATTGGGTTGACGCAAGGTAGGGAAATTCATGGGCAACCCAAGAAGTTAGGAAATACGAAGATTTCTAGGGATGGAGCGGGACTAATCGCAGAAGTGTTTAAAGAGAAGAAATTGGTTTCTAGAGTGGCTATGCACTCTATACAAGAGCCTGCAAAAGTAGAGGAAATTGAGTGTTATTTTCCGTTCCGCAAGAATATTAACCACAAAGTGATTAGAAATATTGATGGAACACAAGGCATAAATCAAATAACTTCACGCACCCTTGCTGACGTGAAAGTAAAGGAATGCTGGCGAGGGCCTTCTCATTTAGAGCTTTTCGAAAATGAAGAAGCGCCATTCCATTTACTGCCCGTAAGAGAGACCCTAGAATCTTTCTATTGGAAAGCTGACTTTTCTTTGGTGCCCGGAGTGATTTTGTACGACTTTCTCAAGGAGAATGACTAGATGAGTAAGAGTGATATTAAGGGTCACGTCGTATTGGTTGCAGGGGCAGCTAGTGGAATCGGACGCGAGATTTCAAAATCGTTGCTTGAAAAGGGGGCTTTAGTTGCCGCTTGCGACAAGAATCTTGCCGCGCTGGAGAGCTTGAAAAGTGAGATAAATAGTCCGAGTCTTCACACCTTTGAGATTGACTTTCTAAATGAGGAATCAATTCCGCGTTGCATTTCTCTTGTTGAATCAACTCTTGGTTCACTTCAAGCTGCAATTAATTGCGTTGGAATTCTAGGCAAGAATGGTGAAAAGGTTGAGCAAATAGATGTCAATGACTTTGATCTTGTCTATAGGGTAAATCTTAAGGGTGCGCTCATCTTTACCAAATCAATCATCGGAGGAATGGCTGAGCGGGGTTATGGTCGAATACTTCATTTATCAAGCATCTCTGGAAAAGAGGGTAATCCGCTATTGGTTGCATATTCAGCAACTAAAGCCGGGCTGATTGGAATGGTGAAAAGTATTGGAAAGGAATATGCAACCAGCGGCGTAACCATTAATGCGATGGCGCCAGCATTAATCCATTCCCCGATGACGGATTCGTTCTCTAGATCTCAACTTGATTACTTGAAGTCACGTATCCCGATGAATCGCCTTGGTGATGTGAGCGAGGCAGCTGAAATGGCTGCTTGGATAATCTCTCCGGCGTGCAGCTTTACAACAGGATTTGCGTTTGATCTTTCGGGTGGGCGAGCGACTTACTAAGCTCGGACGCGGAGACGAGAGGATTTGAACCTCCGATTCCCTTTCGGGAAAACCTCATTAGCAGTGAGGCGCACTAGACCGGGCTATGCGACGTCTCCAATTACGAGGGAAGTTTACCTACTACTTTGCAAAGGAACACACTTGGTACTCTCGGGGCGTGACGTTCGACAAGGGTGAAAAGAAGGTGAAGAAATCCAATCTTCGAACCCATGACATTCCTACGCCCGAGCCGCTTAAGAAATTCATGGAGCAAGGTTGGGCGCCTTCACCCTTAGAAGGTTTAAAGAAGAGTCCGGCAACTCCATTTGCTGTTAATCGCAGAAGTCTTCTATCTAGTGCTTTTGCAGGTAAACGACTCATCGTTCCTGCTGGTAATTTCAAAGTCCGAAGTAATGATACGGATTATCGATTTAGACCCCATTCAGCCTATTCGTGGCTAACAGGAATAAATGGTACCGATGCTGTCCCAGACTCAGTGTTGGTCATGGAGCCAAACGGAAGTGGCCATGAATCAATTCTCTTTATCCACCCAAGATCGGTCCGCGAAAACAGTGACGAGTTTTATCGTAATCCAAAACATGGTGAATTTTGGATTGGTAGAAGAATGACATTGGAGGAGACTGAGTTTGCTTACGAGATAAAGGTAAGGCACTTGGACGATCTCGAGGACTTCTTATCTGTAACGAAGGATTCTTTGGTGGTGCGCGAGCAAGATTCTACGATTGATGAAATAGTAGCCGTTAACGAGGCAGACAAAGAATTTGTAACGTGGTTATCTGAAGCTCGCTTAGTCAAGGATTCCTTTGAAGTTGATGAAATGCAGAAAGCGGTGGATGCCACACATCGTGGTTTTGAGGACATGATTCGCGCTATTCCAGATGCAGTAGGAAAGAAGCGTGGTGAAAGGTTAATTGAAGGTGCTTTCTTCACGCGAGCGCGCTATGAAGGAAATGATCTTGGCTACGACAGCATCGTTGCTTCGGGATCCCATGCCTGCATACTTCATTGGATAAAGAATGATGGTGAACTTAGGAATGGCGATCTAATTCTTATTGATGCAGGAGTAGAGGTTGAGTCGCTCTATACAGCGGACATCACTCGCACACTTCCGATTAGTGGAAAATTCACCCCGGCACAGCGAAAGTTATATACCTTGGTATACGAAGCTCAGAAAGCTGGCATGCAAGCAGTTAAACCTGGTGCAAAGTTCCGAGACTTTCACAACGCTGCAATGAGTGTTATCGCTAAGGGGCTGGAGGAGATGGGGGTTCTTCCGATATCAGCTGAGGAATCTTTAAAGTCTGATGTGGGATTACATCGTCGCTGGACAGTCCATGGAACCGGACACATGCTCGGAATGGATGTGCATGATTGCGCCCAAGCTCGTAAAGACGCTTATGCCGAAGGTATCCTCGAAGAGGGAATGATTGTGACCGTCGAACCAGGTCTTTACATTCACCCTGATGACATGCTCTTTCCGGCTGAATATCGCGGAATTGGTGTTCGAATTGAGGATGACGTGCTTGTCACAAAAGATGGATTTAAGAACTTAAGTGATGCGATGCCAAGGCATCCTGATGAGATTGAGGCTTGGCTAGAGAAGTTGTGGCGGAAGGATTAGTTAAAACGTCTTGCTCGACGTTTTATTTGATTCTTTATTCTGAATCTCAAACTCGCTAGCAACCACGATGAAGGAAATTTATTTATTCGTTTCTCATCGAAGGCTAGCATCGCTGCGGCCACCATCTTTACATCAATCGTTTCTGGATAATGGGCTTTTCCGGTAGCTACTATCGAATTTCCGAGAGCTTCAAGGTTTCCTAAGACTTTTACACCCAATTTATTAATCTCGTTGGATGTCTCAAGTCCAACTCTATTTGCTTCTACAACAGCCCATTCTGGAGTCAATAATCGAGCTTTATCTTGGGCTGGTGTTACGACATCAGTTAGTTGGCGAATGTACCCATCTCTTATGAAGACTTCATATTCGTCCCAAGACCGCTCCTTGGGAAATTGTCTATTTAATTCAAGAAGTAAAGCAATTTCCTCCATGTTTAGAGATCGATTACTGCCGATTTCTGCCGCGGCAAGTGTTCCTTTAGGCAAATTTAGATAATCATTTACTGAATTGAAAAGGAATTCAGGCTTAGTCTCGTCCGCAATTAGCAAGGTAACGTTATTTGTTCCAAAAGTATCTACCCAGCGTGCAATCACCTTGCTATGTTCATGGCGTCGCCAGAACGATGGAGAGGCCTTGGTATTTGCTCGGTTATGAAACATTTCATTTAACCACTCTTCGTATTCAAGTTTCATTCCGTACTTCAGATACTGTTGATAAGAGGAAGGTAAGACTTTTACTAACGGCCTTAGGGTGAAAAGTATTTTTACCTCGTGATTTCTTAAATCATGCCGAAGCTTCCGTATCTTTTCACCGTCAAGCTCTGAGAAGAACTCGCTGCTTAGAACGACTACTTCCTCTTTTGCAGAGTCAATTCGCTTTACTAAGTCTTCCCAAATTCTCGGTGAAGTCTGTGCGCCACCACGTTTTTCCCAGCCCCAGACACGTCCACTAATAGACCATGCAGCCCGATGATGAGTCTTCGTTCCTATGTACGGATAGAGGACTCCGTGCTCCTTCATTAGTTTGCGATGTTTAAAAAAAACTTCTTGGAGGGCCGTTGTACCTGACTTATGAAATCCAGGATGGATTACTACGCGCTTCTTACTCACTTCAAGGCCTTAAGGACAGTGGTGCACTCATCCCCAGTAGTGAACTTCTCTTTTTCATTCCACTTTAGTTGAAGTGGGCGCTGTAGTTTTTCAAATTTGTTGTCGATGATTTCAACTGGACCATAACCTGGTATCCAACCACCCTCGAATCTCTTGAAGAAGAGTTCGCGTTGTGATTGGGATCCTTCCGATTGAAAGTCGTATACGGCCCTAAGTACCCCGTTCTCGTAATTTCCCGAGAAAGTTCCCTTTGCTTGATCTTTCTGGAAAGGCCTAAGAATCAAATCGCCTGCAACGCTCGTATGTTCGTGGTTAGAGATATTTAGTATCGAAAGTTGATTCTCTGCATTGGTGAAATAACAGCCCAACACACTCTTCGCTGCCGCTTCTTCGGTCGTTAGCAACGACGCACTCGCTGCCTTAACAAGTGGAATCGCCTCATCTACAGAACCGAAGAATGTTGCTGCTACTTGGATCCAGTATCCATCTTGTAAGAAATTAATTTTCCAAACGTGATACTCGCCTTCACCCTCGGTGCCTTCGGTTAAGACAAAAGCTTTATCCTCATCAACGTCGGGAAGGTCAACCTCTTTCATGCCCGACTTTTTCCAACCCGAAGATAGCTCATTGAAGATACTTCCATCATCAGGAGCCCAAATTATTGTCGCCCCTATTTCTGCCTCGCCGATACCGTAACTACACGCTATTCCGCCAACTTCATAGGCAGCATACAAATCAGTTCCTTCTGCCGGTTCCCAGTCTGCCGGGATAAATTTTGGGTTCGGAATTTTTTCTGGAAAAGCATCAAGTACCTTGGTCTCTTCGCAGAACAACGGAACAGAGGCATACTGAATCTTTACAGGTTCGGCCTTGCTACATCCAGCAAGAAGAATTGAACTAACGAGAAATATTAAGGTGCGTTTCAACATTGCTACTCTCTATTCTCGGTTCTGGGATTGGGCATGGAGCTCCATCACAACAATTTGTCTTGCTATGGCAATGAGGGCATAACCAGCGAGTTGAGACCGGGTCATATGCCTGACCGCAAAAGTCACAAGGCATCTGGTTGTTGGCTGACATACGCAGATTATCTACTAATCCATAGACCTATGAGAGCTGCTCCCACTCCCAAGAGATAGTTTCCAAAGAGATTCACAGCAAATAACTTGGGGTTACCTCGCTCATCGAAGAGATCTAAGGCGAAGGCAGACCAAGTAGTTAGCGCCCCACAAAATCCGAAGAGAAGAAACTCAAGATTTGACTCGCCTGTAGCAATCAACCCAAGTACGAATGAGCCCAATACGTTTACGATGAGAACCCCGTACGGAAACTCATAGGAGCCACGAAAAAAACGGTCGATCAGATATCTAGTTGGCGCTCCAATTCCAGCGCCAAGCAAAAAGAGCGTCAACCTCACGACGCCATTCCCCTTTTTGGGTTGATCAGGAAGAGTATAAATAGGCTGGCAAGCACCATAAAATGAAAATACCCGATTGCAATCAAATCACTTCTCTGTCCATGTATTACGGCTACAGATGAGAAAGTTGTTAGAGATCCAGCAAAGCCGGGGATCCAAAAGAGTCTACTTAGTTCCGATGGCTTAAGCCTCAGTGCAAATAGCCCAGCAACCCCAACTCCGAGGAGATTCACAAGAAAGATAGCTATTAGATAGGAAGAAATCGATTCGCCCAATAGATATCGGAGAAGTGAGCCAGCGACTCCGCCGGCTGCAATTACGAGAAGCTTCTTCACGCCCGCTTTATAAGTTTGCTTGCAAGTCCTGAGAAGATGCTGATTAACAAACTGCCGATAAGGGCAGAAGTGAATGAGTCGATTGTTATGACATCGCTCCAGCGATCTGTCAGCATCAACATGGCCGCGTTAATGACAAAGACAAATAACCCAAAAGTTAGAATGACGGCAGGCAGCGTGAAAAGTTTTAATATTGAGCCGATAAATGTGTTGATTAGGCCAAACAGAGCTGCGACCCAGAAATAATTCCAGGCCCCTTGCCTTATCTCAATTCCATCAACAATTAAAGTGGTGACCCAGAAAGCGCCAGCAAGAGTGGCCCAGCGCAGGACTAGTGACACTAGTTAATCTCTTCTCGCTTACGAATCTTCGAACCAAGCCACCTTACTGGGTCGTACTTAACATCAACAACGCGCTCTTTCATCGGAATGATTGCGTTATCTGTGATCTTGATATGTTCTGGACAGACTTCAGTACAACACTTGGTGATATTGCACATTCCAAGGCCATGTTCTTCTTGCGCCTTCTTCTTACGATTCCTCAATCGATCAAGCGGGTGCATATCTAGCTCAGCAATTCTTATAAAGAAGCGAGGACCAGCGAAAGACTTTTTATTCTCTTCGTGATCGCGAATAACGTGGCAAGTGTCTTGGCAGAGGAAGCATTCAATACATTTTCTGAATTCTTGGCTCCGCTCAACATCGACCTGTTGCATTCGGTACTCACCCGGCTTCAAATCTTCGGGCCCTTCAAATGCTGGAACTTCCATCGCCTTCTTGTAGTTGAAGGAGACATCAGTTACGAGATCCTTGATGACTGGAAAGGCGCGAAGTGGTGTTACGGTTATGGTTTCGTCCTCACCATACGAATTCATCCGAGTCATACAGGCAAGACGTGGTTTTCCATTAATCTCCATAGAACAAGATCCACACTTACCTGCTTTACAGTTCCACCTGACCGCCAAATCTGACATCTGGGTTGCTTGCACGCGGTGAATAACATCTAGGACGACTTCGCCTTCGTTCGCTTCGACCGTGACATCTTTGAAGTCACCGCTCTTGGAATCGCCACGCCATATGCGCATTTTCACTCTGCGGGCCATCTATTTCCCACCTTTCGCGAGTTCCTTCTCGGTGAAGTACTTCTTTAATTCATCCATCTCAAAAAGTCCTAGCAACTCATCGGGAAGCATCTTCGCCTTTTCGGCTTCAATATCGATCTTCTTTCCGCTCCAAGTTGTTAGATGGTTGTATTGACGCCACTCAGGATCCATCTTCGGATAATCATCTCGGGTGTGACCACCGCGTGACTCCTCGCGCTCTAACGCAGATCTTGCGATTGATTCGGAGACTAACAACATATTCTCTAAATCAATTGCCAAGTGGAATCCAGGGTTGAAAACCTTTCCGCCTTCAACCTTAACTTTCTTCGAACGCTCTCGAATAGATTCGAGTTTCTTCAAAGCGTCCTTCAATTCGCTTTCAGTGCGGATGATTCCTACTAAATCTTGCGTAATATTTTGAAGTTCTTGTTGTAGCGTATAGGGATTCTCGCTGCCATCGCGTGTGAATGGCTCATTGATGTGATCATGAGCTTTCTCAATCTCGTTATCGCTCACTGCTGGTGCGTTGCCTTTCAATCCCTTTACATATTCGGCAGCACCTGCGCCCGCTCTCCTTCCGAATACGAGTAGATCAGAGAGTGAATTACCACCGAGGCGATTGGAGCCATGCATGCCACCTGCGACTTCGCCGGCGGCAAATAATCCGGGAACTCCGTAAGCCGCTGCGGTATCAGGCTCAACTTTCACGCCGCCCATTACATAATGACATGTAGGCCCAACTTCCATCGCTTGTTCTGTGATATCCACATCGGCAAGCTCTTTGAATTGATGCCACATCGAAGGAAGTCGACGTTTGATTTCATCCGCCGGAAGTCGTTTAGAGACATCTAAGTAAACGCCACCGTGCTCTGATCCGCGACCTGCCTTTACTTCTGCATTAATAGCACGTGCTACTTCATCTCGTGGCAATAGTTCAGGTGGGCGCCGGTTGTTATCTTGATCTTTGTACCAACGATCAGCTTCCGCTTCATTATCTGCGTACTTATCCTTAAATACTTCCGGGATGTAGTTGAACATAAAGCGCTCACCTTTGTTATTTGTAAGTACGCCTCCATCGCCGCGAACAGATTCGGTTACGAGAATTCCACGTACCGAGGGTGGCCAAACCATGCCAGTCGGATGGAATTGGACGAACTCCATATCGACAAGAGCAGAACCGGCTTTGAGGGCAAGTGCATGTCCATCACCTGTTCCCTCCCATGAATTAGAAGTAATCTTAAAAGACTTACCAATTCCACCGGTGGCGAGAACTACGGCTGGGGCTTCAAAAAGAACTTCATCACCTGATTCTCTCCAGTACCCGTAGCAACCTGAAACCTTGCCGCCGTCCTTAAGAATTGAAGTGATGGTTAATTCAGCAAAGACCTTGATGAATTTTTCGGCATCTCCATGTTCCTTCTTATCTTTTTGTTGCATCGCAACAATCTTTTGTTGCATCGTGCGAATCAATTCAAGACCAGTTCTATCACCCACGTGAGCTAGGCGAGGAAATTCATGGCCGCCAAAGTTTCGCTGTGAAATTCGCCCATCTTTAGTGCGATCAAATAACGCGCCCCAGGTCTCAAGCTCCCAGATTCGATCTGGGGATTCCTTTGCGTGCAGTTCTGCCATCCGCCAGTTATTTAAAAACTTTCCGCCTCGCATTGTGTCGCGGAAATGAACTTTCCAACCATCGTTCTCATTCACATTTCCCATTGCTGCCGCTGCGCCACCTTCTGCCATAACAGTATGGGCCTTGCCAAATAGAGACTTGCAGATGATGGCAACGCGAAGACCCGCTTGACGCGCTTCAACCGCAGCGCGCAATCCCGCACCGCCCGCTCCGATAACTACAACATCGAAGCGGTAGCGACTGAATTTGATATCGCTGGCCTTAATTCCTGTGCTCGCTTTAGTCATATCTCTCGCCTAGAAGAAGTAGAAGTTGGTAATAGAACCGGATGCAACTTGCCGCACATAAAGATCGGTTAGCGCCACAACAAAGAGTGATATCCATGCATAGACCGGATGTCGCTCATTCAAACTAGAAACCCAAGTCCACATCTTGTATCGAATCGGATGCTTGGAGAAGTTACGGAGCCTTCCACCTATTGTGTGGCGGCAGGTATGGCATGAAGCCGAATAGAGCCAGAGCATGGTCGCATTAAGTAGAAGTACAAGCGTTCCAACGCTCATGTGTCCCCACTCACCCTCGGGGTTCTTAAATGCAATTATCGCGTCATAGGTGAGAATGATGTTGAAAATCAAACCGAAGTAGAAGAACCAACGGTGACCGTTTTGAAGAATTAACGGTGCCCTAGTTTCACCTGTGTACTTTGAATGTGGCTCTGCAACAGCGCAAGCTGGCGGCGACATCCAGAAGGAGCGGTAATAAGCCTTACGGTAGTAATAGCAGGTCAACCTAAATCCAAGTGGAAATATAAGAATGAAAAGAGCCGGCGAGATAATCATTCCGAACAATGTGACTGTCCCGATCGGAGTTCCGAAGTGAGCCGCTCCATCAACACACGCAGTTGAAAGACATGGTGAGTAAAACGGAGAGATAAGTGGTTCGGCAAAGTAATACTTCTTTTCGAATGCTCTAAAGGTCGCATAGATGATGAATGAGACAAGTACTGCGACAGTTATTGCTGGTTGCAACCACCAACGATCATTTCGGAGCGTGCGCTCTTTAATTGATGCTCTCGTGCTGGAAAAGACTCCGTTAGCCAAAGCCCGCCTCCTGATCGACTCCGACAATTTTCCCCGGGCTTCTCAGGGTTTTCTAGGCGAACCCCTATGAGTTCGCACACAGGTACATAACTGGGCCGATTACTTATCAATTCCTTCTGTGGCGGAGGGCGTGGGATTTGAACCCACGAAGGTTTCCCTTGCCGGTTTTCAAGACCGGTGCACTAGGCCACTATGCGAGCCCTCCGTGGGAGAACTTACCGGTCGCCCTTGGACCCTTCAAAATTCTCATCATCTAACCCAGATAGTGCCGGCTTTAAATGAATTCTGAAACGAACAGAAGTCATATGGATTAGAACGATTAGTAGCGCTGATAAAGCGACTACGAGATCTAATTGAAGCGTTGACTTCTCTAGAAGTACAAAGACCGTTGCTCCGATTGCAGTCGCAGTTGCATAAAGAGGCCCACCAGAAAATATCTGGGGAGTGACTCGGCAAACTACATCTCGAAGCACGCCGCCGCCTACTGCAGCGATTACGGCGATAAGAATTGCGACAAGTTCTGACGTTTCGAAAAGCAAAGCTTTATAAGCTCCCGCAACTGCGAAGAGTGACATAGCAATTGAATCTAGAAAGATGACTGCGCTACCGATTCGCTTGTACCAACGGCCTATTACAAGCGCTGCAACTACACCCGCGAGTGCTGTGAGGATGTAGCGATCTTGCATACCGGCTGGTCTACCTGCATCAATCAAAATGTCCCTAAGGAAACCACCACCAAGACCGGTGAGTATCGCAACCGCTGTGACTCCAACTAAATCAAAACGTTTATAAAAGATTGCAAAAAGCGCACCCTGAAACGCACCTACTCCTACACATAAAAGATCCAACCAAATAGGAACAACAGAGGTGCTCATACCGGTAACTCTAGAAGTTCTTCAATGATTTTTGCTACACCATCGTCAGTATGCGGTTCAGCGACCGCCTTTGCATGAAGCTTTCCATCTGGGTGGCCATCTCCCATTGCCCAAGAACGCCCCGCCCACGAAAGCATTGAGAAGTCATTTGGGTTATCTCCAAAAGTAACTGTCTCCTCCGCGCTCACACCTAAGCGCTCGGCAACCAAAGAAAGTGTTGCTCCTTTCGATACACCATGGCCATTAATCTCAAGTAAGGAATCGTGAGGATTGGAATGAGTTACCGTTGCAATTCCTGCTAGATCTCGCCTAGCAATCTCGAGCATCTCATCAGAAGTGAGTTCCTGGTCAGAACACCTAGCTAACATTTTGGTGGCTGGACTATCGATTACCTCGAAGATGTCGTGAACTCCGATGTTATCTAAGCCGACATCCCATCTTGGAACATAGGCTTTTTCGCGATGAAAGTAGTTGTGTTTCTCAACTGCAAATGAGATTGTGGGAATCGAAGACCTTAAACGATTTACAGTCTCAATCTGGGCTTCCTTTGACATCAACCACTCTTCCAAGACTCGCTCTTTATGGATGTCGTACAGAAGAGCGCCGTTACCAAGAATTGCTCCTCCAAAAGGAAATGTTGCTGCGATCTCCTTCATCCAACGCGGCGGACGCCCAGTCACATAAAAGATTTGAATACCAACTTCATGGGCTGCGAAGATGGAATCACGTGTTCGATTTGATATCTCGCCGTAATGCGAAACTATCGTGCCATCAAGATCTGTTGCTATTAATTTTGGTCGCTTAGCGAGTGCGCTCAATTAATTCACCGGGGTGAGTAACTCGGTGCCTAGATACCCCTGAAGCGCTTTGGGAATCCGAACTGAGCCATCGCTCTGTTGATGATTCTCTAGGATCGCCACAATCATTCTCGGGACTGCAACTAACGTTCCATTAAGAGTAGCAACCGAAGTTGTTCCACTCTCACCCTTTGTGCGGATATTTAACCTACGCGCTTGGAAATCTGTGCAGTTCGAGGTGCTGGTTACTTCGCGATAAGCATCTTGGGTTGGTATCCAAGCCTCACAATCAAATTTGCGAATAGCACTTGATCCCAAATCGCCCGTTGCGACATCAATAACTCGATAAGGAATCTCCATTGCATCGAGAAATTCTTTCTCCCAAGCTAGAAGACGTAAATGTTCAGCTGCGGCATCTTCAACCCTACAGAATGAGAACATTTCGACCTTTTCGAATTGGTGGACTCGAATAATTCCACGAGTATCTTTTCCGTAAGATCCAGCCTCTCTTCGGAAACATGGTGAGTAACCGCTGTACCTCAAAGGTAATTTGTTCATGTCAAGAATTTCATCCATGTGATAAGCGGCTAGGGGCACTTCACTAGTTCCAACTAAATAGAAGTCATCTTCCGTTAAGTGAAAGACATTTTCCGCAGCTTGCCCGAGGAAACCAGTTCCTTCCATCGCTTCTGGCTTTACTAACACCGGTGGAATTACTGGGATAAATCCCGCTTTCACCGCCAGGTTAATTGCGAAGTTCACTAGGGCTAGCTCTAACAGCGCGCCAGCACCCGTCAAGTAATAGAAACGAGCTCCCGAAACTTTCGCTCCCCGCTCTACATCAATCGCACCTAGTAGTTTCCCAAGTTCAACATGATCTCTTGCTTTGAAATCAAATTTCGGTACTTTTCCAATCTCTTCAATCACCTTGAAGTCGCTCTCGCCACCAACAGGCGCATTTGGATCAACTACGTTAGATAGCGCTAGCGCCAATTTCTTGAAGTTTTCCTCCGTGATTGATTTCTTTGATTCAGCTTCTTTGACTTGGCTAGAGAGAGTCTTGGCTCTTTCCAAGAGAGCGCTTTTTTCATCACCCTTTGCAGTGCCCACGCTCTTGGACAGTGTGTTCTGCTCTGCTCGCAACGCCTCAAATTCAACGATGGCACTTCTTCTAATTTCATCAGCCGCTAAAACTTCATCAACCAAGGTAGTGCTCTCTCCACGCGCTTTCTGGGAGGAGCGAACTAATTCGGGATTCTCTCTTAGAAGCTTTACATCAATCATATTTTCTTTCCTGCTCTTACTTGAGCAAGCCATTGATCAGCGGCAACAAATGATTGGTCTGTGCTTGCTTTTGTAGTTGTTGGCGCCACCTTGTCGGCTCTCGGATAAGAACCGAGATAGCGAACATCTTCACAAATCCTACGAAGACCTGTAAGCGCGTCACCCACTCGATGCTCATTTATATGTCCTTCTGCGTCGATGATGAAGTGATAATGGCCAAGTTCGCGTCCGGTTGGGCGAGACTGAATAAATGTTAAATTAACACCTCTTACTGCAAACTCAGTTAGCACTTCAAGAAGCGCACCTGCGTGATCAGCTCCTATAAAGGCAGCCAACGAGGTTCGATCATGTCCCGTAGCTGCTGGTACCACACCCGGTTTTCCAACAATCACAAATCTTGTTACCGCACCATCGTTATCGCCAATGTTATTATCAAGAACATCTAGACCATAAGTCTCAGCTGCATTTGCAGATGCAATTGCCGCGTCATATTCGCCTTTCCCAAGTGCTGCCGCCGCCGCTGCAGTAGAGGCTGCAACGATGATCTCGGCATTTGGATGATGTTTTGCAATATAGGCGCGACATTGGGATTCGGCATGTGGATGTGTTGCAATTGTGCGGATGGAGGATCTGTTCTTTCCCTTTGCTACTAGTAGAGCAAATGTGACTGGGAGCGTTACTTCTCCGTAAATAACGAGTGGCGCACCAATAGCCAATTCATCAAGGGTTCTGGCAACTACACCCTCTACGGAGTTCTCGATTGGGACAAGTGCTCGCTCAGCATCGCCATTTCGGACTGCATCTAGAGCGGCAGTTACATTCGCAAAAGGAACTAATGAATCGCTAGAAGTCGCAACTGTGCGGAGAGCAGCCTCGGTAAAAGTACCGCTTGGCCCTAAATATGCATACCGTGTCACCGCGTAAGGATACCTAATCATCATCTATCGATGAGTTGCATGGTCGATATCACCGTTAGGCTTGCTTATTATGAACCGTAATCTCTACTTCTCTTCCATTGCATGGCGATCAGAGTTGGGATTACACCGTGAAGGTAATGAAGATTCTGGTTTAGTCTCATCAAACCTTGTAGCTGTTGCAGATGGGATGGGCGGGTATGTAGGTGGTGAGATTGCATCAAAAACTGCAATTCGAACCCTCGCAAGTTTCTTGCCAGTACTCGATAGCAAAGAAATAGACCCACAATCTCGCGAAGAGATTTACCGAAATTCGCTCGTAGATATTGATGCGGCAATCAAGAAAATTGCTGAAGATAGGCCTGAACTAGATGGAATGGGAACGACACTTACTTCCTTAGCGCTCTTTGAAAACCAAGTTGTCTTACTTCATGTTGGCGACTCGAGGGCCTATCGCATTAGAGGAAAAAAAATTACCCGGTTAAGCCATGATCACACCGTCGTTCAAGAACTAATCGATCAAGGACGTATAACACCGGAGGAAGCGAGCGAACACCCCCAACGCTCCTTTTTAACTCAAGCGCTGATGGGTAAATCCAATATCGATGGGGTTCTCTCGCTATTCCCAGTTGAAGCAGGCGATATTTTCTTGCTTTGTAGTGATGGCCTCACAGTTGTGGTTGAGGAGAGCAAAATTTCCTCGAGTTTAGGTCCTGATTTGCAAGCGTCCGTTGATGCGCTTATTGACTTGACCTACAAGAAGGACGCCCCTGATAACGTCACCGTAATTGCTCTCCGTATCGGAGAGACGAGAGAAGACTTCTCTACGACTTTTATCGGAGCAGCGCAATGAAGAATTTATTGGGCAATCGCTACCAAGTCGGAGAGATGATTGGAACCGGCGGTATGGCCGATGTTTATCTCGCTGAAGATCTACGGTTGCACCGAGAGGTTGCCGTCAAGATTCTAAGAAGTGACCTCGCTCGAGATCCCGCATTCGTAACTAGATTCAATAAAGAAGCTCTCGCAGCTGCTGGCCTAAACCATCCTGGAATTGTCGCGGTTTACGACTCAGGTCAAGAAGAAACTCCTAGTGGAGCAATGCCCTACATCGTTATGGAATACGTTGAAGGCCACACTCTCCGCGAGATTTTGCATAAAGGCGAACGCCTTCCATTTGAGCGGGCACTTGAGATTGTTGCAGGCGTTTTAGATGCGCTCGCCTACTCGCACAAGAATGGCATAGTCCATCGAGACATTAAGCCGGGAAACATAATGATTACTTCAACTGGCGAAATAAAAGTTATGGACTTTGGAATTGCACGAGCACTCTCAGATGTAGGTGCAACTCTAACTAGTACCTGGAACATCGTTGGCACCGCCCAATATCTCTCCCCAGAACAGGCAACTGGTGGCCAGGCAGATGCGCGCAGTGATCTCTACTCTCTTGGTTGTCTCTTCTACGAACTAGTCTCAGGAAAACCTCCCTTCTCGGGAGAAACGCCTGTTGCGATTGCCTACCAACATGTCTCCGCGCCGCTTCCACAAGTCACTTCAGTCGAAGCCTCCTTAGCCCCTGCCCTTAATTCATTTTTTGAAGTCGCTCTAGCTAAGGACTCAGCCAATCGTTATCCGAGTGCAGCCGCGATGCTTAAAGATTTAAAGAAACTATCTAGAGGCGAGCAGATAACAACCCAAATCCCCAAACAGAAGAGTTCTCTTGGTAGAAATAAGATTGCAGCGCTTGGCCTTGCGTTAGTTCTCGTTGTTGGACTTACCAGTTTCTTCATCTTCAGACCAACAACATCTTCACAAGTACTATCTCTTCCAAATGTTGTGGGACTTACCGAAGCGGAAGCTCGCTCCCAATTAATTGGCTTTACAATCACAATTCAGCGAGCTCCTGATGCCCGCATTCCTAAAGATCGCGTGGCAAGTCAACTTCCACTTGCGACGGTACGGGTAAGTAAAGGAAGCGCAGTCACACTCACGCTTTCGGATGGCCCAGGTGATTCGGTAGTGCCAACAGACATAATCGGAAAACCACTCGAGGAAGCCCGAGCGGCACTTGCAGCGGCCGGACTTAGAGTTGGTCGAACAGTTGCTATTGATTCTGAAGAGCAGCCTGGAATTGTCTTGAAAGTTACCCCCGAGCAAGGCTCTACTATCCAAGCAGGTAGCGGTGTAACTCTTGAGATTGCAAGTGGAAATGTGAAGGTTCCCGATCTACTTGGGAAGAGCGATATTGAAGCGCGCACACTTCTAACTCAAGCCGGCTTCTTAGTAAAGGTTGTTGAGGCCTTCGATGCCAATCAGCCGCTGGGTGTAGTTATCGCCCAAGCCCCAGCTGCAGGTGAAACGAAGATAATAGGTTCATCAGTAACTGTGACAATCAATAAAGCGCCCGCTAACAACTAGCGATTTACTACCGGAGCTAAACCCTCAGCTTTCTTAACTGCGTCTTTCATTCCACAGTGCACCAACCAATTGGCCAGCAATTTATGCCCATGTTCGGTCAAGACTGACTCAGGATGAAATTGCACGCCAAAAATCGGGAGTTGTTTATGGCGAACCGCCATCACAACGCCACTCTCACTTCTCCCTGTAACTATTAAATCTTCTGTAAGCGTTTCCTCTTTGATTGCAAGTGAGTGATATCGAGTTGCGATAAAAGGTGAAGGAAGGTTTTCAAATACTCCACTTGCATCGTGCGAAATATTGGAAGTCTTGCCATGAAGTAGCTCTGGAGCTCGATCAACTGTGGCCCCGAAAGCGACTGCAATTGCTTGATGCCCTAAACAAACTCCTAGAAGAGGCTTATTGGTTTCGGTCGATCTCCTAATTATTTCAATTGAGATACCAGCGGCCTCGGGCGTTCCCGGTCCAGGAGAAACAAGTACGCCATCGAATTGATCCGCTGCATCTGCAGGAATCGAGTCGTTCCGGACCACTGTGCACTTTGCCCCTAACTGCTCCAAGTACTGGACGAGGTTGAAGACAAAGGAGTCATAGTTATCTACGACCAGAATCTGTGTTTCCATGGACCCATCCTCTCGTGTAACCTGACGCCCATGCCTAAGTCGCGGATTCGCAAGAAGAAGAAAGAGAACCGCCCTCGCCTTGATATCGAGGTAGAAAACCCGCTTGAGGCGGAAAGCCCTTCTTGGTTGGCTCCCGTAATGCTCGGCTCGTTCCTCATCGGCCTTGCCTGGATTGTTACCTTCTATATCTCCCAAACTCTCTATCCGATTCCTGACATCGGCGCCTGGAATATGGTCATCGGATTCGCCTTTATTGGAGTCGGCTTCTCCCTCGCTACGCGCTGGCGCTAAGTACCAAACTCTCGCTTTGCGAGAAATTACATGCATGTAATTCTCCACAGCTTTATCCACCCCTGTGCATGAAAAACTCCTTGGGTCAGCCCAGAGTCCTCTCAGGAAGTTCTAAAGTTCACTGGCGAGCATCTCCCCATGAAACCAACCGCAACTTTAGATAGAGAGTCTGTTATGGCCCACGAAAGCGATCTTGCAACGCAACGCGTTCTAGTCGTCGATGATGAGAAGAGCATCAGCGAGTTGATCACAACCAGCCTTCGTTTTGTTGGATTCGATGTGCGCACTGCTGCAACGGGAGCAGAGGCGCTACAGGTAGCTGAAGAGTTCAAACCACATGCGCTAATTCTTGATGTGATGCTCCCGGATCTAGATGGTTTTGAAGTTTGCCGCCAACTCCGTGAGAGCGGACAAGAAGTTGGAGTTCTCTTCCTAACTGCAAAAGATTCAACTGATGACAAAATTAAGGGTCTCACTCTTGGCGGCGATGATTATGTTACAAAACCATTTAGCCTTGAAGAGTTAGTTGCAAGACTTCGCGCTCTGCTTCGTCGAACCGGTGTAGTTATATCTCCAATTGATGAAGAAACTATTCGTTTTGCAGATCTTGAATTAAATGAAGCGACCCATGAAGTTAGACGTGCTGGAAAACTAATTGATCTCTCTCCAACTGAATTCACTCTGCTTCGCTATCTGATGATCAATGCCGACCGGGTTGTATCCAAGTCACAGATTTTGGATCATGTCTGGCAATATGACTTCCGCGGCGATGCAGGAATTGTTGAAACCTATATCTCCTACCTACGAAAGAAGATAGATACCCACCAACCTGCGCTCATTCATACGGTACGCGGGGTGGGTTATCGCCTTCGGTTACCAGCCAAGAACTAACCTTTCGCTGTGAACCAGCCACTGCGAAAGTTCAAGCCTGCCCCTGGGCAGTGGAGCTTGAAAAATCGCTTGGTGCTAGGCGTTGTAATTCTTGGAGCTCTTGGAATTACCGGATCAGATTTTGCCGCTCAAAACGCCTTTAGAACTTTCTTGATCGCCCAAGTTGATGCCCAACTTGAGTCAGTATCTACGACTTCTGGAATTCGGCTTGATCGAGCCGGAATCTTTAGCGATCGACCAGAGTCGCAAAGTGAGAATGAGCCACTCTTTCGCCCTTTTGAACCGATACGCGAGGTTCCATCCGAAATAAGCATAAGTTTGTTAGATCGCGAGGGTGTAGTGGTTGGAACATTAGGTGGCGCTCAAAGCCCCCAACAAGTTCAAAATGTAATTAGTGGCCTCACAATTGAAAATCTTCAAGAGCGAGGAAGCGAACCCTTTACCTTAGTTGCAGATAACGGCAATCGCATGGAGTACCGCGTTCTCGCTCGAGTGCTACCTGGAGGGGTGGGAAGCGTAATAACAGCCATCTCGCTAGATGGGGTAGAGCGTTCCATCAAACAACTTAGATTTTTGTTTTTTGCAGTGGGAATTGTGGTTCTATTCTTTCTAGCGCTAATCGCGCGGAGAATTATTGGGATATCACTACGACCCTTGAAACAAGTGGAAGAAACTGCGGAAGCATTTGCAAAAGGTGATTACTCGGCTCGTCTACCTGAGGCTCGAGGAGATACTGAGGTCGGTCGCTTGACTTGGTCGTTGAACCAGATGCTTACAAGAATCGCTGATTCTTTTGAAGCGCGAAAGGCGAGTGAAGAAAAGTTACGGAGATTCGTCGCGGATGCTTCACATGAGTTACGCACCCCACTTACGGCGATTCGGGGTTTTGCTGAGCTACATCGTCAAGGCGCTGTGGTGGGCGAAGAGAAAACCGCGGAATTGGTGCGAAGGATCGAGCAAGAATCAATTCGAATGTCGACGCTGGTTGAAGACTTACTTCTACTTGCCCGGCTCGATCAATCCCGAGAGATGGAGCGAGCTCCTATCGAGTTGAAGGGGCTCATACTCGAGGCTGTGACTTCGGCAAAAGCAGCTGGACCAAGCCATCCAATCTCGCTTTCAATGCCAGATGATGAGATATTCATTCTTGGCGACTCAATGCGGATTCATCAAGTTATCTCGAATCTCTTAGCAAATGCCCGTACGCACACTCCCAATGGCACCGAGATAGAGATAGCTCTTAAGCAGCAAGAAGATGGGGTTGTTGTTGAAGTTAGCGATAACGGTCCGGGCCTTTCTAAGGAGGCCCAAGAGCGGATATTTGAACGTTTTTATCGCGCTGATCCATCTCGTGTGCGAAACGGTGGCGAAGGGACTGGACTTGGTCTATCTATCGTTGATGCGGTTATGCGCGCACATAATGGATCAGTAAGCGTGGATTCTGAACTTGGACACGGAGCAACTTTTAAGCTCTTCTTCCCAATTCAAGACTTGTAGGATTTCGAGATGCGCAGCAGCCCCCAAATACTCCGCGCTCTTGAAAATGAATCGATAGAGATTCTTCGCGAGACAGCGGCTGCATTTAAGAATCCAGTTCTGCTTTATTCGATTGGTAAAGATTCGACTGTAATTCTTCATCTCGCAAGAAAGGCTTTTTTTCCGGCTCCAGTTCCATTTACCCTGTTACATGTTGATTCAACTTGGAACTTTAGAGAGATGCTCACATTTCGCGATGAGGTTGTGAAGATGCATAATCTCAAACTGATTGCCCACATAAATGAAGATGGTCTGAAGGCAGGAATAACTCCATTTAGTCATGGAATATCCGAGTACATCCGGGTCATGAACACTGTTTCACTCAAACAGGCCTTCGATAAATACGGATTTGATGCAGCAATTGGCGGCTCGAGGCGCGATGAAGAGCGCAGCCGTGCCAAGGAGCGCATATTTAGCGTCCGTGAATCAGGGCATCGATGGGATCCAAGGCAACAACGCCCCGAACTGTGGCGCACCTACAACACCAAGATCCGCCCTGATCAAACTATGCGTGTGTTTCCCATTTCTGATTGGACCGAGCTTGATATCTGGAGCTACATCCATCTTGAGAATATCTACGTAAACCCGCTCTATTTCGCAAAAGAACGTCCCGTTGTAAAGCGAGGAAATCAGCTCATTATGGTTGATGACGATCGTTATCCGCTACGCGATGGCGAAAAACCTGAGATGAAGATGGTTCGCTTTCGAACCCTTGGTTGTTATCCACTTACAGCTGGTGTCGAATCGAGCGCTAAAACACTAGAAGAAGTTGTTGAAGAAGTTATGGGTGTGAAGTTGAGTGAGCGCGCAACTCGATTGATTGATGGTGAAAATGAGGACTCAATGGAGAAAAAGAAGCGCGAGGGTTACTTTTAATGAGTAAAGAACTAACCCCAGTTGTAAGGCTTCTAACTTGTGGAAGTGTTGATGATGGAAAAAGTACTTTGATTGGTCGACTCCTTGTTGAGACCGATTCAGTCCCACACGACACCCTTGATGCCACAAAGAAAACGCGGCGACCCGGATCGATAATTCCTGCTGGTGAAATTGACTTTAGTCTTCTTACTGATGGACTTGAAGCCGAGCGAGAACAAGGAATCACGATTGATGTCGCTTATCGCTCTATGTCCCTCCTCGATGGTCGTAGGTTGATTATCGCTGATGCACCTGGACACGAGCAGTACACAAGAAATATGGCAGTTGCAGCTTCGAGATCAGATATTGCTTTAGTTCTTGTCGATGCAACGCGTGGCATAAGACCACAGACTCTTAGGCATCTAACTATTTGTTCCTTGATGGGGGTCAAGAAGATTCTTGTCGTTATAAATAAATTAGATGCACTCGGATTTAGAGAAGATGTTTATGACTCTCTGATCCAAGAATTAAAGCCCACGATAGATCGGCTAGAAATAGGGGATATTTCTTACATTCCTGTAAGTGCTCTCGAGGGCGATAACGTGACTTACCGGGGAGACCGACTGACTTGGTACAAAGAAGGATCGCTGCTTGAGCAGATTCAAAATTGGAGAGATGAATCTTTGGTTTCCTCTAATCCTCGAATGTGCGTCCAGCTAATCTCACGGGCAGAGAATTTCCGAGGCGTTTCAGGAACAATCTCGCAAGGATCATTTAAAGCCGGTGAAGAAGTCGTAGTTCTACCTAGCCAGAAGCGGGCCAAAATCGCCCGATTAGTAACGTTCGATGGCGACCTAGATGAGGCGCCTTCAGGCAAAGCGGTGACTATTGTGTTGGAACCTGATGTTGATGCAACTAGAGGAGACTTTATTGAGCGCGCCAATGGGTATAACTCACCCGCTGATCGTTTTTCGGCAAACTTGGTTTGGTTTGATGAAGATGAATTGATTCATAGCCGTTCCTATTACCTTGTAAATGGTTCATCAATGGTGCCCGCGACCATAACAATCATCCGACACAAATTAAACATCCACACGGGTGAGCATGAATCAGCTCGTACTTTACAGATGAATGAAATTGGCCTAGTTGAAATCGCAACCGATGCAGCAATTCCACTAACAAAGTATCAAGAGAGTCGAGAGGCTGGAAATTTTGTGCTTGTGGACCGCGTATCGCTTCGAACTATTGGCGCCGGGATGGTTGTACATGCGCTTCGTCGTGCAACAAATATCACGAGACACGATTATGAAATTGATAAGGGAGCCCGTGCTGGACAAAAGGGTCAACGTGCGAAGTTGATTTGGATGACCGGGCTATCTGGTTCAGGAAAGTCAACGATCGCAAATGCGCTAGAAAAGCGGCTTTTTGGCTCAGGTATACATAGCTATGTACTCGATGGTGACAACTTGCGACTCGGCTTAAATAAAGATCTTGGCTTTACAAAAGAAGATCGGGCTGAAAATGTAAGAAGAGTTGCAGAAGTTGGAAAGTTGATGGTTGATGCTGGCCTAGTTGTAATTGTTGCTCTTGTTAGCCCATTTAAAGTTGATCGCGACCATGCCAGGGAACTATTTGATGTCGATGACTTCGTTGAAGTCTGGGTAAAGACCCCTGCAGAAGTTTGCGCCCAGCGTGATCCAAAGGGCCTATACAAGAAAGCAAGAACTGGCGAGCTTCCAAATCTCACTGGCGTAGGTCAAGATTATGAACCACCCTCTAACGCTGAGTTAGTACTTGATGGAACTGAAGATATTTTAGAGAATGTAGAGCGATTGATTTCTAAGATTCTGTAGCAGGGTTTGCCTCCATCGCCCTTAAAATCGCAATTCTCTCTTGGATGGGTGGGTGAGTAGCAAACAACTTGGAGGCAGCTGAGGCATCGAGTGGTGATTCAATATATAGATGCGCAACCGCGCTAGAGCGAGCTTCGACTACCGTGTTATCTCGAGCAAGAACTTCAAGAGCAGCGCGCAGGCCAGCGGGGTTTCTTGTGAAAGAGACCGCAGTCGCATCCGCTAAAGATTCACGTTTTCTAGAGACTGCAGCTTTGAGCATTGTCGCCGCAATTGGAGCAAGTATCAAAGGAATGATTGCCAAGAAAATTGGCATCTGGTTGCCATGGTGATCCCGGTTTCTTGCTCCCCCAAACCAGAGCATTCGCATCAAGATATCCGAAACAAGTGCAACAACCCCCGCAGTAGTTGCAGCGACAGCTGAAACTAAAGTGTCCCGATTGGCAACATGTGCCATTTCGTGCGCGACAACGCCCTGTAATTCATCTCGATCCATCGCATTGAGAAGCCCAGTTGTAAAGGCGATAAGTGCATGATCGGGATCGCGACCGGTCGCAAATGCGTTTGGCGCCGGATCTTCAACGATTGCAACCTTGGGCATTGGAAGTCCAGATGCAATACAGACTTCATGTACTAAGTTGAAAAGTTTCGGATTATCGGCCTCTTGAATCACTTTGGCGCGAGTCATCTTCAAAACTAATCTGTCGGATGCGTAATAGGAACCCCAAACAGAAACAAGCGAAATCAAAACCGCTAATGGAATGACTCCAGCTCCAGTACCACCAAACGCATTGATTGCTACGTAAGAAATGATCCAGACGAGAACGCCCATAAAGAAAAGAAGAAAGAAGGTCTTTCTTCGATTTGAGCTTTGTAGCGCTCTGAAGTTAGACATAGTTAAAACTTGACGTTTGGTGCGTTACGAATCGAAGGATCTTCGACTTCGTAGAACTCGCGCTCGCCAACTTTCGCTAATCCAACAAAGAAACTCGTCGGAATCGTCTTCACTGCCGTATTCAAAGTCCGTACAGAATCGTTATAGAACTGGCGCGAGAAGGAGACTTTGTTCTCTGTGGTCGACAGCTCCTCTTGTAATTGAAGGAAGTTAGTTGAAGCCTTTAAATCTGGATATGCCTCTGCGACTGCAAGTAAGCCCCGAAGTGCATTTGTAAGCATCCCATCAGCTGCAGCAACTGCTGGAAGGGTCGACGCGGTTGTTGATGCAGCGCGAGCTTGAACCACTTTCTCCAAGGCTTCTCGCTCATGCGAGGCATAGCCCTTAACAGTTTCCACTAAGTTAGGAATCAGATCTGCGCGACGCTTCAATTGAACTTCAATCTGGGCAAAGGCTTCATCTACTTGGATATTTAGCCTTACTAATTTGTTGTATTGAATAACAACATAAGCAACAAGGAGTGCAAGTACTCCCAGAATTATCAGTGCTTCCATATCCCTAATCTACTGAATTTCAGTCTTATGGAAATTCAACCAAGACCTGCTCGGAGTTGGGCCGCGCTGACCTTGATAACGAGATCCGTAGAGTGCAGAACCGTAAGGATGCTCTGCGGAAGATGAGAGTTTGATGAGACAAAGTTGACCAATCTTCATTCCGGGATAGAGCTTGACTGGGAGGTTGGCTACATTTGAAAGCTCAAGGGTTATATGCCCACTGAAACCGGGATCGATAAATCCCGCGGTGGAGTGAGTTAACAGCCCAAGACGTCCAAGTGATGACTTACCTTCAAGCCGTCCAGCAATATCGTCAGGAAGTGTGATGACCTCATAAGTTGAGGCAAGTACAAACTCTCCGGGATGAAGGATGAAGTGATCACTCGGGGCGACTGCAACTTCGCGAGTTAAATCCGGCTGCTCAACCGAGGGGTCAATGACTTCATATTTGTGGTTCTCAAAGACGCGAAAAAATCTATCGAGGCGGACATCAACGCTGGAAGGTTGAATCATCTTCGGGTCGAAAGGTTCGACTTTGACCCGGCCGCTCTTTATCTCAGCTGCGATATCGCGGTCGCTCAGTAACATGGTTGGCGACCCTACCGCTAGTTCCTCTCGGGGTTCTAATATGCCCTCTTAGATTTTGAGCTCGGGTTAGGCGAAGTTGCCTTTGCTTTTACTTCGCCGGTCCCCGATCAAAATCGTCTGCGGGCGTAGTGAAATGGCATCACGTCAGCTTCCCAAGCTGACAGCGCGGGTTCGATTCCCGTCGCCCGCTCGGCGCCAAATCTTGCGTAAGTTACTCGCGGGTAGCATCCTTGGCCAATGGGCCATTACATAGCAAATCTGCGCGATATCGAGTTCTGCCTCTTTGATCTTCTCGAGCGAGATTCGATTCTCGGAAAATCTCTTTACGCCGACCTCGATCGCGAAACTGCGATGGGAATGTTGGAAGAAGTTAAGCGACTCTGTGAAAACGATCTTGCTGCCTCATTCATCGATGGCGACCGAATTGGAACAGATTTCAATAAAGCAACTGGTGATGTAAAGCTACCTGAAAGTTTTAAGAAGTCTTATAAAGCTTATGTTGATGGTGAGTGGGGAAAAATTGATGTTCCGGTTGAACTTGGTGGAACTGCAATTCCCCCTTCGGTTCGTTGGGCAATCGCAGAAATGGTTCTTGGCTCCAACCCTGCGGTACATATCTACGCATCTGGATTTGCGTTTGCCTATGTTGCATACGCGCTAGGAACTGATCAACAGAAGAAGTTGGCAAAACAAATGGTTGATAAGCAATGGGGCGCAACCATGATGCTCACTGAACCCGATGCTGGATCAGATGTTGGAGCTGGAAGAAGTAAGGCTGTCAAGCAAGCAGATGGAACTTGGCACATTACTGGAACAAAGAGATTTATCACTTCAGGTGATGGCGATATCTACGACAACATAGTGCACTTCGTTCTAGCCAGACCAGAAGGACATGGGCCCGGAACAAAAGGATTGTCGCTCTTCTTAATTCCAAAGTTTATGTTCGATTTTGAAAGCGGCGCTCTTGGAAAAAGAAATGGCGTCTATGTAACAAATGTTGAAAGCAAGATGGGATTAAATGTCTCTGCAACATGCGAGATGAATCTTGGTGAGAAGGAACCAGCCGTTGGATACCTCCTCGGAGAGGTTCACGATGGCATCGCCCAAATGTTCAAGATCATCGAATTTGCCCGAATGATGGTGGGAACAAAGGCAATATCAACGCTTTC
>CAZZIN010000009.1:0-23864 GCA_964654425.1 uncultured Clavibacter sp.
GGAGTTGCACCAGACCACCCAAAGATTAAGACTGTAGCGAAAGTCTTTGAAAAGATCGCGACTTCGGAGGGGTTTCAGCTCTTTTGCAACGTTGAGCTTGGGAAAGATATTTCGGTTGATGAACTTAAAGAAAAATATGACGCAGTAGTAATTGCTACAGGCACTGATAAGGGAAGAAAACTTGGAATACCGGGTGAAGAGCTACGGGGCTCACTATCAGCTGCGGAGTTTGTTCCTTGGTATAACGCTCACCCAGATTATGTTGATGTGGATGTACCCCTAGATACAGATACCGCCGTAGTTATTGGCGCAGGCAATGTTGCGATGGACGTTGCCCGAATGCTCGCTTTAGAACCAAAGGAGCTTGATTGCACGGATACCGCTAACCACGCCCTCGAGCAGCTTCACAACTCCTCAATTCGCACCGTTCACATCTTCGGACGCCGAGGTCCGGAGCATGCAGCTTTTACCTCTCCAGAGTTAAGGGAATTACCAAAGCTCGAGCATACTGATGTAGAAATCGGAGAGTGTGACATTGAGGATGCACTTAAGCGTGCCGGTGAAGCAGGAGAAATCCCAAAAGATGTGAAGTCAAATCTTGATGCAATGATGGCAATTGCCAAAACGTCGAAAAAAGGGATGAATCGAATTCTAAATTTTCACTTTCTAGCATCACCTATTGAGATTAAGGGTAAAGATCGAGTCGAAGAAGTTGTATTTGGAGTTAACGAAATTAAAGATGGAAAGGTAGTTAAGACTAATCACACTTTCGCGGTAAAAACGGGCTTAGTAATATCTGCAATTGGCTATCAAGCGCAACCAATTGATGGCTTACCGTTTTCATCTGGAATCGTGGAAAATATTGATGGACATATATCTGGCACCAATGTTTATGTTGTTGGGTGGGCTAAGCGAGGTCCGTCTGGCGTTATAGGGACAAACAAGAGCGATGCAGCGACGGTAATGGATTTGCTTGTATCAAATTTGAAAACTCCTAAGGATAATTTTGACTTAAGCACTCACTTACAAAACAAGGGTGTGGTGCATGTTTCTCAAGGAAACTGGGAGTTAATAAATGCTGCTGAAGTTTCAGCGGGTGAAGGCTGCGGAAAGCCGCGCGTGAAATTTACGGACCG
The DNA here is from genome assembly GCA_964654425.1 of uncultured Clavibacter sp. Taxonomy (GTDB): domain Bacteria; phylum Actinomycetota; class Actinomycetes; order Nanopelagicales; family Nanopelagicaceae; genus MAG-120802. Next base: position 1,137 of record CAZZIN010000009.1, read on the forward strand.
TAAGGAGATGCTAGGCTTCGCAGGCTAATTGCGCCCGTAGCTCAACGGATAGAGCATCTGACTACGGATCAGAAGGTTTGGGGTTCGAATCCCTACGGGCGCGCAATCAATTTAAACGCCAAAATTTCACTAACTCTTCAACCAAAAGACTTGGTTTCTCCTCATTAGGGCAATGCCCACAATCAGGTAGAACCGTTAACGTTGCCTCTAGCTCGCTAGCCATTGCATTCTGATCTTCAAGGGGCCAAGCATCATCGTTTTCACCATAAATCACATGAGATCTAATCCCAAGTTTTGAAATCTCAGTAATTAAAGAGGCTTGATTACGTAGATGACCACGATACGTCATCGTTGAATCGGCATCACTTGCAAGCCATCGACTTTTCCATAGATCGAATTTGGCATTTCCCAGTCGGTCTTTCTCCAATAGTCGAACCCAAATATCAGCCTTTGTTTCATTGTTTAAGTTTTCGAATTGCGGATCCTCTAACCAATCGGCGCGTCCTCCTGGCCCTGAACACATGAGTGTTAGGGAAGACCAGTTATCTGGATCAATAATTGTCGCCTGTTGGGCGATAAGGCCGCCAAAGGAATGGCCAAGTAAATGAGGCCGTTGCAAACCAAGGTAATTCGAAAGTTCCAAAACATCGCGCCCAAGAGATTCCATTGCATAGCCGTCAGCCCGCTTCGTATGTGATGACTGGTTCTGGCCTCGATTATCGAAAGTAATAACGCGAAATCCAGCCTCAGCAAGGAGCGGACCTATTTCTGAGAAGTCCTCTTTGCTTCCGGTAAAGCCATGTATTAGGAGAACATCAGAGACCGGGTCATTGGGTTCATATATTTGAACTGCTAGCGGTTCACCTTGTACTTCGACAAATTGTGCCATTAGCGTGAATCTAACATGGCAAACACTCAAGTCATCAACGCATTGCCTCCGTACGAAGTGTCACTTAGCAAAAAGAGTTATTCGGGCATATAGAGTGAGAGTCAATTAATAGGGGGCTCAAATGGCTACGTCATCACCACTACAGATTCCGACTGAAAAACTCAAAGGGTTAAGAAGGTATAACCTCATTGCCGGCGCCTTTCATCTCATTCAGGCGATTGCAATTCTTGTTCTCGCTAATGACTTTGCTCTACCAGTATCGGTCAAATACTTAAAAGATGCGCCGGTGCCTGGAGCAGCCTTCGAAAGTATTTTGCTCTTTAATTTCCCAATTGCTTTAGGTGTGGCTGTCTTCTCACTTTTGAGCGCGCTGGCTCACCTCTGGATTGTTGGCCCTGGATTCAAAAAGTATGTGAATGACCTTAGCAACATGCGCAATATTGCTCGCTGGATTGAATACTCGATTTCCTCAACTTTAATGATCGTACTTATTTCGCTGATAAACGCGGTTTGGGATGTTGTAGCGCTGATGGCAATTGCTGGAGTAAACGTCGCGATGATTCTTTTTGGTTGGCTACAGGAGAAATATGAGGAGCCTGGTAAAGGCAGCCTCTTGCCATTTTGGTTTGGATGTATTGCTGGGATAGTTCCGTGGATTGCAATGTTCTGGTTGCTCTTTTCCCCAGGAAGCACGAATGAGGCGCCTGGTTTTGTCTACGGTGTGGTCTTCTCACTTTTCGCGTTCTTCAATTCCTTCGCAATTGTTCAATGGTTGCAATATAAGAGAGTCGGAAAATTTGCCGATTATTTAGTAGGAGAGCGAACTTATATAACCCTTTCTTTCATTGCGAAGTCAGCCTTAGCTTGGCAAATTTTTGCTGGAGTTCTTGCGACGAGCGCTCTTTAGGCCCTAGCCATGAATTTGCGTAAGACAGTATTATTCGTCGCAACCTTCAATCTCCTCTATTTCTTTGTTGAGTTCTATTATGGACATCTTTACAATTCCGTTGCACTTGTTGGGGATAGCGTGGACTTCCTTGAAGATGCATCAATCAATATCTTGATTGCTCTAGCAATTGGTTGGAGTTTGAGACGGCGTCAACAGACAAGCTATCTACTTGCCTTATTCCTACTTATCCCAGGCTTCGCATTCCTCTGGAATGCAATTCACCAATTGATGAGCCCCGAAACTCCCCAGGGTCGAGGAATGGGAGTAGTTGGGTTTGGAGCTTTATTAGTCAATATTGTCTGCGCTTTCCTCATCGCGAAACATCGAAAGGAGCAGGGCGGGCTCGTGATGGCAGCATTTTATTCTGCAAGAAACGATGCACTCGCGAATGTAATGATTATCGGAGCTGGATTATTAACTCTTGTTTACCCGAGCATCTGGCCTGATTTAGTAATTGGAATCCTAATATTTATTATGAATGCGGACGCAGCGAAAGAGGTAATCTCCGCTGCAAAGAATGAAGAAAAAGAACATAGAGCGTAGAATCATCCAATCATGAACACGCTTGGTAGTCGTCGCTTTACCGGATTCTTCATGCTTCTTGGGGCGATAAGTGGATTCATAGCATCATTTCTCTTGACAATAGATAAGATCAAGATACTTAAGGATGCAAACTACAATCCTTCGTGCAAGATAAATGAAGTTCTTAATTGCAAGAGTGTGATGCTCTCAAAGCAAGCAGAGGTTTTTGGCTTTCCGAATTCCCTAATAGGAATAGCGGCTTTCGCTATCTTTATGGCAGTAGCGATTGCAGTTCTCGGTAAAGTGGATTTTCCAAGTTGGTTTGTAAACATTGCACTTGGTGGAACTATCCTCGGGGTGAGTTTTTCACACTGGCTTGCCTATCAGACTACTTTTGTGATTGGTGCCCTTTGCCCTTATTGCATGATTGCCTGGTTCGGTAATTTTCTAATTCTCTCAAGTTTGATTCAGATGAAACTACAAGTGAAATTAAGGAGTGAGCCTGAAGAAGAAGCTGATCCTGCAATTATGCGAATCACTAGTTTTGTGCCCATATTCCATATGGTTTGGTTGAGTCTTGTAATTGGTGCGGCTTACTTTTATGTAAGTTAAGCAAGCCCAAATCACGGGAGGGAAGATGAAGAGAGTTCTCCTAACTGGCTTTGAGCCATTCAACAAATCGACACTCAATCCCTCACAAGAAGTCATATCTCGGATTAAACATGACTCACTTGTAATGAAAAAGGTTTTACCGGTCACCTTTTCAACTGCAGCTCAACAACTCATGGAATTGATTGATCTTCATAAGCCTGAGGTAGTTGTTGCACTGGGTCAGTCGGAAGGCCGAGACCAAATAACACCGGAGCGAGTCGCACTTAATCTAGATGATGCCAAAATCTCGGATAATGCCGGTGAAATGCCAATGGAAAGAAAGATCATTGAAAACGGGCCTGCTGCATATTTCTCGACTCTCCCAATTCACAAAATCGTCGATAAATTACGCGCAAACGGAATCCCATCGGCTATTTCGCTAAGTGCTGGAACTTTTGTCTGCAATCACCTTTTTTATAGATTACAGAATCACTGTGAGGGCAAAGGGATTTTAAGCGGCTTTATACATCTTCCTTTAATGACTGAACAGAGAAGTGAGTTTCCCGGCAAACCAACTATGGCTATAGAAGAGATTACTCGGGCTATAGTCCTCGTTTTAGATGAAGTTAGTTGATCTGGGAATTAGCACGATCAAGATCAGCCTGGAAATCTACTTCGACAGCGAATAAGTCAGATATATCAACCGGTTCAATTTCAATGCCGTTATTTTCGATGGCTAATTCAAGGCCACGCTCAAAATAGTCATTGTCTGCACAGGCCTCGAGGTTACTTATTGCAGATGGCTTATGTTGTGCGGAGATGAAATTTATACCTACCGCCTCGCCTAGAGCATTTTCGACCCGTTTTGAGAGCGCGTTTATGTATCCACGGCTATCAACAGTGTATTTAACTTCTTCCTCGCCGACGGCAGAGGTGTTGACGCAAACAAAAGACTTTTCATTCTTTATTCGATCACTTATACGCTCTAAAACTCGCGCATCAAATACAACATCGCCGTTGAGCCACAAGACTCCACTTTCATGAGAATTACGAAGCGCCTTTAAAAGACTTTTTGAAGTATTTGTTTGGTCGTAGGCCTCGTTATAGATGTAGCTCACGTCTGGGTGAGCCTCCAAGATCATTTCAAGTTTGAAACCGACAACAATAGAAATGCGGGCTGAGTCTTTAAAGACTTTACGGACATTTTCGATCTGTTGTTGAAGGATTGACCGTCCATCTGCGAGAGGTGTTAGTGGTTTAGGCCAAGGCTTTCCAAGTCGAGTGCCCATTCCAGCAGCAAGAATCACAACTTGTACGGCCATAGATTTATACTACTCTAAATGAGCAGCGGACTAGATTCACTAACGGTAACCGCAAAGACTTCCTTAACCGATATTTTAAAGAAATTCGAGTTGATTAATTCTGACCTAATTTTGATAGACGAGCGGTCTGTTATTTCTTCACCTCATCTTGAATTGTTGACGGATTATCCAAGAAGTGCATCTGCGGCACTAGTAGCAATACAAAAAGATGGCAACACTCTCGTCCGACAGAATCGGGTAGCAAGTGCAAGTTCAACTTCACATAAAGTAACTATTGGAAATAGGGATTTTGTTGGAGTAATTAGGCTTTCTCAAAATCAGCGTGAAGAGATTTTAAAGTGTCTTGAATCCGCAATTACTTCGGGAGCAAAGGGAAATGCACTCGACCTTCTCCTGGTTGCCTTAGTCCGAGCAATGATTAAGGTAGATGCGGTTGATCTACTAGGCGCCCCTTGGACTCGAAGTGATGCAAAAGAGCTCCGTGATGAGACCGAAAAGGCAATTGCTGCTTTAAATATTGAACGACTTCGTCTAAGGATGGCCAACCGCGCGAATGACGGATTTTTCTCGGTGTTTTTCTTAAGGAAGTTTTCAAAAATCCTTACATGGGTCGCCGTAAGAGTTAAAGCAACACCAAATCAAGTCACATTACTTTCATTCGCTATTGGCTTATATGCTGCTTATTCATTTTCACTTGGGACTTTTACTTCAATATTGATCGGCGCAATTCTCTTGCAAGTGAGCATCATTGTGGATTGCGTCGATGGCGAATTAGCCCGATACACAAGAAGATTCTCCAAACTTGGTGCTTGGTTAGATGCAGTGACAGATCGGGTTAAGGAATACATGGTCTTCCTCGGCCTTGCGTACGGAGCGTCTTTGGAGGGATTAGAACTTTGGATTCCTGCTATGGCCATGATGGCCATCCAGACTTTCCGTCATCTCTCCGACTACAACTTTGCCCAGAGCGTAAAGATCCGCGCTGAGGATAAGTTTTTGGATTCCGTTGACTTTACGGCTGAGTTTGATGGGATCGTTTCCACAGAACGTGAGCCAAAGGGACGGCTGCGTTATTGGTTAGGCAAAATCATTCAATTCCCGATAGGTGAGCGTTGGTTAGTTATTAGCGCCAGCGCCGTAATCGGAGGGGCAAAATTCACTTTCTTTGTAATGCCAATTCTTGCATTCATATCAGCGCTCGTTGTTTATCGGGGAAGAATCATCAGAACAAAGGAGATGGAGAGATCGCCACTTAAAAGTGATCTGATTGTAAATCAATCTGATTTGCTGGGCATCAAAAGAACATTCTTTGGCCGCTCGAGCTGGATTGAACCATCCTTTTTACGCGCCCTTGAATTAGTAGTGTTGATTTCAGCCTTTGCCTATAAAGCAGAGTTGGGTGTTTCAAGTTTTATGATTCTTTTTGCGATTGTCTTCCATCACTATGACAATCTCTATCGGGCGCTACAAGGAGAGAGAAAACCGGCTTGGTTAAGTGCACTTGGGTTATTCGTTGGCGGCCGCGTTCTTCTTATTGGTGGTGCGCTTCTGGCTGGTTGGGACTTGGGCGTACTTGCTTGGTATTTCTCACTTCTATTCTTGGGTGTCTCATCTATTCAATGGGTGTTAGAACATCGACAGAATAGAATTAGCAAGTGAATCAAGGAAAGCCAAACCCTTCGATTGCTGAGCTTCGTGCTGTTTGTCAACCGGCATCAGTAACTGGACGTTCAAATGCAGAGCACTGGGTAGCAGATCTTTACTTAAGGAAGGTCTCTCCTTACCTCACGCGATTTCTACTCAAGACTCCTATAACTGCAAATGGCGTCACCTACTTGATGATTTTTACCGGATTATCAATTAGCGCAGCGCTCCAGATTCCTGGAATGGCTGGGCTGGTCCTCGCCTTCTTTCTTTCGCAGCTCCAAATGCTTTGGGATTGTTGCGATGGTGAAGTCGCACGCTGGCGCAATACCCAGTCACCGAAAGGAGTATTTCTAGATCGAGTCGGACATTACTTAACCGAGAGCCTCCTGCCCATAGCGCTAGCTTGGCGTATTACCTCTGAAGGGGAGGATTACCAACTACTCTTTTTAGCCGCCCTAGTCTCCGTTCTAATCCTTCTAAATAAGGGATTCAATGACGCTGTGCATGTAGCGCGCGCGTATGCCTCTCTACCGAAACTTGCTGACAGCAAATCAATCGGCGAACCGAAATCTCTAATTCTTCGAGTCGCACGGGCACCCTTTAAGGTATTTGCAATTCAGCGTCTTTTTCATTCAGTTGAGATGTCAATCATCATTTTGATATTTGCTGGTTCGCCTGAACTTATACGTGTTGGCCTACCAGTCGCAGCGTTTGTGACTATTGGACATCTTGTCTCGATACTTGGCTCTCGAAAGTTGGAGCGGTAGATGCTTACAATAATCAGAGAGATTAAATCTGGCTTTCAGCAACTTTTTCCTGGAGGACGTTTTAGATATGTCCTCATCGTGTTATCAATGTTGGCAGCTGTTATTTCGGTATCTGAGCTATTGGTGATGAAGTTCTTCATGAATATTGTTGTCCAGGAAGGTGATATCGAACGTACCCAATTCATTTTACTCGGTTCAGGGATGGCTGCATTTTTCCTCATCACAAGAGTGAGCCAGTATTACCAGAAGGTCTACCGCGTAAAGGTATTTGCTCGCTCATTTAAGGCGCTTAAGAAATTGAAGCAGCGTGGTGCCAAAAATCCAGAATGGGGAATGGCGTTTGAAGTATCAACGCTACTTACTCAAGCTACACAACTCTTAGCCGTATTGATTTTCATTGCAATTATCGAACCTATATTTGCGGTGGCAAATCTAATTATTCTTGGTGCAGTTCTTGGTTGGTTGGGAAGGATTTTCGGCAAACATCTAGTTGTTCAAGAAGAATTACATTCACTAGTAGATGGCAAGCGCGCTCGGCCGCAAAGACGGTATGGAGAGCGTATTAAAGCTGGAGAGAGAGGAGCGCTTATCTCAGGCGGCGGAATGGTCATCTTGCTCGGCCTACTTCTTTTCATGAGCTACACCGGCGAAATAAGCCTCACTAATACTCTCATTATCTTCTTTGGAACTAGGCTTCAAAACGGCGCCCTGTCGACCAGCTCAAGATCCCTAATGCGCTATGCGAAATTTAAAGCTGGTGCAACAAGCCTAAATGAAGACGATGAGTGATCGCCCAGAATTAACGATTGCGTACTCGACACTTCCAGGTCGAATCAAGTCAATTCAATATCCCGCGCCACGAGACGAGTGGGAGATTATCGTCTTGGTACAGAACGCAGATGAGAGTTCATATGTTTTTACCGAGAAATCAGCGAAATTAGTCGAGCTAAAGAATCGCGGTGTTGCTAAAAGCAGAAATGCAGCTCTTGATCGGGCAAGCGGTAAGTATCTTCTATTTGGTGATGATGATGTGACGTTTAACGAAAGTGGAATTGAAAGCGCCATTAGATATTTTGAAGCCAATCCAAGTTGCGCGATTATCCTCACTAGAGCCCATGATGAATCCGGCTTAGCTCGTAAAGCCTATGTAGATACAGAGACACCACTTAGGCTTACAAATTCAGCTCTTGCAGCGACTTATGAAATGTTGGTGCGCGTCGATGCCATCCGTGAGAAGAAGGTTCGATTCGATGAAGACTTTGGTGCAGGCGCCACAAATTACTTAGGTGATGAGTACATATTCATAGCTGATGCGCTACGAGCAGGCTTAACAGGGGTTCATCTACCAATAAGTGTCGCCATTCATCCAGCTGATAGCTCCGGTTCAAGGTGGGGAACACTCCAAGATCTTCAAGCGCGAGCCAAAGTATTCACTCGGGTTTTTGGACGGAAGGCGCCCATTTATCGCGCTGCATTCTTGATTAGAACAAGTAACCCTTTTCCGGGATTCGCAAAGGCCATCCGTTTCATCTTTACATCGTGAAAATCTACGCACATCGCGGTTTTAGCCATATATACAAGGAAGCGACTCGAAGCGCCTATCAAGGGGCAATAGATGTTGGAGCTGATGGACTTGAATGTGATGTCAGGCTAACGAAAGATAAGACCGTAGTGTGCTTCCACGATCGGAATACGAAGCGAATAGCCGGTGTTAGAAGACGGGTCGCTTCATTGACACTTGCTGAACTTCAAGGCATCACAGAGGTTATGACCCTGGCAGAATTGCTTGAATTAGCAACAACAGCTAACAAAGAAGTTTTAGTTGAAACCAAACACCCTGTACTTAGCGGCGGCAAGATCGAGCGAGCAGTAATTGATTTTGCACGGCGGTATAAATTCACAGCTATGTCCTTTTCGCTAAGAGCTGTTTTAAGGTTCAAAAGGGAGTTAGATGATGTCGCTTATGTAGTCAGCCGGAGATGGAGACTTCTTTATATTCCAACCGAGAAAATTGCCTGCGATGCGGAGCTCTACTTCAAATCACCTTTTGTTCGAAAACGTCTAAGCAACAAGAAAGTTCTGCTTTGGACTGTTAATTCTCAGGGCGGATTTCTAGAGGCTCAAAAGAACGGCGCATTTGGAGTGATAACAGATTTACCAAACCTAAGAGTTTAAATCAGAGTTACTTTTCGGCAGTGAGTCGCTGCGAGAGGTAAATAGGCAGAATTGAAATCAATATAAGTGCAGCAGCCACAACATTGACAATCGGAGCCTGATTAGGGCGGAAGAGATTTTGGAAGATCCAGATTGGGAGGGTCGTTTGGCCGGCACCCGCAGTGAAAGTTGTAACTATGATTTCATCGAAAGATAGTCCAAAAGCCAATAATCCACCTGCGACCAGAGCGCTTCGAATCAATGGGAAAGTAACCAATCTGAAAGTAGTTATCCGGTTTGCGCCAAGATCCATACTCGCTTCTTGAAGGTTTACGCCCAGCCTTCGGTAACGAGCTGCGACATTGTTAAAGACCACGACTATACAAAATGTCGCATGCCCAATCACGATCGTAAAAAAAGTCAATTTTCCAAAGAAATTCGTGAAGACGTTATTCAAGGCAATTCCAGTAACAATCCCAGGGAGCGCTATTGGGAGTATGAAAAGCAGCGAGATCGTATCCCTACCAAAAAATTCATAACGCGTTATTGCAGCAGCTGCTAAGGAGCCAAGTACTAGAGCAATTGTTGTGGCGATAAGTGCAGTAATGAAAGAACGCATTATGGCCTCACGGATCCCGTCATTTGTAGCTGCTTTACTCCACCACTCTGTCGTAAATCCTGTTGGTGGCCAGGCAAATGACTTATTTGTATTAAATGAGTTGATAACTACGAGAACTAAAGGCACGTAGATGAAGGCAAAACCAATTCCCATGATTACGCCCAGAATAATTTTTGCGGTGCGGGAGAGTTTCATAAGTTATCGAGCGCTCCCGTCCGTCGGACGCTTGCAAGATAGATAATCATGATCATTACTGGGATAAGTGCGACCGCTGCGGCGAACGGCAAGTTAAGGGAGAAATTTTGATAGACGACATTTCCCAACATTTGGAATGTGCCACCAAGAATCTGCACAGTTATGTAGTCACCCATACTTAGTGAGAATGTGAAAATCGACCCCGCGATGATGGCAGGCCAGGTAATAGGAAGAACCACTTGAAAGAAAGTCCGTCCAGACTTTGCCCCAAGATCAGCTGAGGCATCGAGTACTGAGTTAGGTAACTTCTCCATTCCGGCATAAATCGGCAGGACCATGTACGGCAACCAAAGGTAAGTGAGCCCGATGATTACTGCGAACATTCCAAAGCCTGGACTTGAACCACCAAGCGGGGAGATTAACCAGTTTAAAAATCCAGTATCGGGGTAGAACATCGTACGCCAGGCATAAATCTTCACCAGATACGAGGCCCAGAGCGGAGTTAGTACGAGGGCGATTAGAACCGGGCGTGACTTCGGGCGTGCGATTCTTGCCATGAAGAACGCCATCGGTATCGCGATAGCAGCGCAAATTAAAGTTACTGAGATGGCAACCAAAAGGGTGCGTACTGTGACATTGAAATAAGCGCGGTCGGAAAAGACATCGATGAAATTCTCTAGTGTAAATTCACGAATGACTTTGCTTGTGAAAGTGTCGATTTTCCAAATTGAGGTTATGAAGAGTGCGAAGAGCGATCCGATATAGATAATTAGTAACCATGCGAGTGGAAGTGAAACAAGAAAGGCAGCACGCGCTTTTGGATTGCGGTGCATCACTTCTTTGAAGTTGCTCATCATCTTCTTTCATGTGAGTGGGCGCCCAATTGGACGCCCACTCGACTTTTTAGTTATTTACTGGTTGCGGAAGCTAGACCAAGCCTTCACCCAATCAGCATAAGGAATGCACTTGACGTCGGTACGACCGTCGAGACAAGCCTCAGTTGGGGTCTTCCAGTAGTAAACGTTTGACCAGTAATCAGTCTCTTCTGCGTGGAACAATTTGCAGTGATCCTTATTAGCAGTCAATGCGCATGCCTTTGAGTTTGCTGGAGCTTCGCCGAACCATTCGGCAGCTTGTGCATTCACAGAAGGTTCGATGATGTGATTTAGCCACTTATATGCGCAATCAATCGCCTCAGTCTTCGAGGAGATCATCCAAGTATCAGACCAACCTGTTGCGCCTTCTACTGGCTTAACAGCTCCAACAGTTGCCTTCTCGCCATTTAGAACATTGGCAATAACCTGCCAGGAAGTTCCAACGGTGATATTTCCGCTCTGGACTGCTCCGATGTACTTGGTGTAGTCAGCCCAATACTCAGCGATGAGTGGCTTCTGTTGTTCAAGAAGCGCCATTGCTGCATCGAATTGGGTCTGATCTAGAGCATAAGGATCGGTAATACCAAGTTCTGGCTTAGTCGCCATTAAGTACACAGCAGCGTCAGCAATATAGATTGCTGAATCATATGCAGTGACTTTCCCCTTTTGAGGTGAGGCAGGGTCCCAGACAACTGACCAAGAAGTCGGAGCTGGATTTACCTTTCCTAAGGTGTACTGAAGAACGTTTGCACCGCGGCCGTGAGGGACGCCGTAGTTCTTTCCGTCAACAGTATTCCAAGGACGATCTTTTAAGTTATCGAAAACATCGACATAGTTTGGAATCAAATCAAGATTTACCGGTTGAAGATCTCCACCATAAATCAAACGTAGTGAAGCATCACCAGATGCAGATATAACGTCATACCCGCCACCTTGCATCAATTGAACAGCTTCATCAGAAGTTCCATATGTCTTTACATTTACGGTGCAACCTGTCGCCTTTTCGAACGGTGTTACCCAGTCGACTTTTGGATCGGTTGAACCATCTTCTGCGTAGCCTGGCCAAGCAAGAACATTGATAGTTCCTGGTGTGTCCTTAACCGGACCAGCATATGCACCACTTCCTTCATCGCTAGAGCTCGAGCATCCAGCGAGAACGAGGGTGCTTGCAGCTGCGAGAGCTGCAAGTTTGCGAAGTTTGGTAACTCGCACTTTTCTCCTCCTAAACATCGCACCGGGGTGCGATTTAATGATGGAATTTCCATCACTTTCCCCACCTACATGATGGGAAACCCATTAACTGACTTTGTACTCACTTTCTTTATCCCAAGAGAGCGACACTTTCTTTCCTCGAAGACTCTCGACATCAATCGCGCTCTGCTCAAGATTTTGCTGAAGCACAACAAGTTGGGCGCCGGCATCTAAATCAACCAGGAAGCGCGTGGAGGGTCCCAAATACTCAACTTCACGGATGACGCCCGGGGCACCTTTACTTTCAATACGAATCTTCTCGGGCCTAACTGTAAAAGTCCCCTGCTTGCCCAATAATTTCTCGGCAGCTTCACCACTAATTAAGTTAGAAACACCCACAAATCCAGCGACGAATTCATTCTTTGGTCTCTCATAGATAGCAGCAGGTCTATCTAGCTGCTGAATTTTCCCTTTATCAAAAACAGCAATGCGATCACTCATTGTGAGCGCCTCTTCTTGATCATGAGTTACGAAGATAAAAGTGATCCCAACTTCACGTTGCAACTCTTTCAACTCAATCTGCATCTGTTGCCGTAACTTCAAATCCAGCGCACCGAGAGGTTCATCTAGAAGAAGTACTGATGGTCTATTCACAAGGGCGCGGGCTAACGCGACACGCTGTCTTTGCCCCCCAGATAACTGACTTGGTTTTCTAGATTCATAACCACTAAGTCTTACTTGAGCCAGCGCAGCAAGAGCTTTTTCTCGCCGTTCCGTTTTAGGAACTTTCTTAACTCTTAATCCATATTCAATATTCGTAACCACATCCATATGAGGGAAAAGCGCGTAATCTTGAAAGACGGTATTAACATCGCGCTCGTAAGGTGGTAGGTGCGTTATCTCTTTACCATTAAGTTTTATAGATCCCGAGTCAGGATCTTCAAAACCTGCAATCATTCGTAATACTGTTGTTTTTCCCGATCCGGATGGACCAAGCAGGGTTATGAACTCACCGGCATTGATATCTAAATCGACTCCATCGACAGCCTTCACGCTTCCAAATGCTTTACTGAGATTGCGAATCTCGATTAGAGCCACCTGAAAACCCTACTCAAGCGAAGGCTCTTTGTAAGGGGTTTAAGATAACGAAATGGTTGAGCGACTTACTCTTTCGGTTGATTGCGGTGGGCTCTTCCTCAAAAGTTGCGTTCTTGATGACTCAGGAACCATGCATTCAAAGCCCAATCGCATTGAAACCCCCTACCCCCTTCCACCAGAACGATTTGTCGAAACGGTAGCTGCGATTTCAGGAGAGTTACCTAGAAGTTATCGAGCAACAATTGGGATGCCCGGGATGATTCGAAACGGAGTTGTAGTTGCTACTCCGCATTACATAACAACCAAGGGACCGCGCACCCGTATCGATCTAGAACTCCAAGATAAATGGAGCGGCTTTGATGCTCAAAGTGCGCTTGCAGGGAGACTGGGAATTCCGACCTTAGTCCTAAATGATGCTGAGGTTCATGGCGCAGGAATTATTACTGGAACTGGATACGAAGTTGTTATCACTTTAGGTACTGGGCTTGGGTTCGCGATTTTTTATGGCGGCAAACTTGCGCCACACTTTGAACTCTCACATGCGACTGTCCGTCGTGGTACAACTTATGACACATGGATTGGTGAACAAGAACGGCGACGGTTGGGAAACGTTTTCTGGTCGAGGAGAATTAGGTTGTTAGTCGAAGAGCTTCGCCCGGTCTTTAAGTGGGATCGGCTCTATATCGGTGGCGGGAATGCAAGGTTGATTCGACCAATTGATTTAGAGCGAATCGGCGATGATGTAGTAATCGTTCCAAATACTGCTGGTGTAGCCGGCGGCGTTAGAGCTTGGAGTTTGGAGCATTACTACCGCGCTTAGGCGCGGAGGGCTTTTGCAAACTCTAGGAAATCTCCGACGATGATGTCGACCTCGCGTTGGCCATGGGCAAGTGAAATCAGCCATTGTTCGTCAAGACCCGGTGGCGTCATTACATTTCTATTTAGGGACCAGAAGAAAGATAGTTCAGCCAGTTCAAAATCTGTTGCTCGATAATCGCGGTAATTACGCACCGGTGACGCAGACCAAGTAATGCAGCCCTTCACGCCGAAGCCAACGGTATGTGCAGGTAACTCATATTCATTGATGATTTCTGCGATTCGCGTTAGCGCTTGGCGATTGAAATCTTCACAGCGTTGCAAGGCTTGTGGAGTGCAGATTCGATCTACTGCTCGAATTCCAGCCATCGCAAGGTAGTGGCCATTAAAGGTCCCCAAGTGGGAATGCGAACCGTCGATGATGGTCTGCATATATTCTCGCTTGCCACCGAAGGCTGCGACGGGAATTCCGCCACCAATAGATTTTGCGAGGGAAATCAAATCAGGCTTTATACCCAAACGCTGGGCAGCGCCTTGGGGTCCCGCTGTTAAACCTGTCTTTACTTCATCAAAAACAAGCAGGATTCCATACTGATCACAGAGCGCACGTACCCGCTCTAGGTAACCAAGGTCAGGAAGAACTATTCCGATGTTCTCAAGAACCGGCTCCATCATCAAACAAGCAAGTGAATCGGAGTGAGCTTTGAAAACTCGCTCGATAGCATCAGCATCGTTATATGGAACAACATGTACTTCACCCGGAACAGTTGCAGGTAGTGGGACGGAATTCGGCTCACTTGCGGAACCGGCTTGATCCAATTTCGGTTTTGCCGAGACCATCAGCGGGTCATATGAGCCGTGATAGCCGCCCTCTATTTTTACTATTCCAAGTTTTCCAGTAGCAGCGCGCGCAGTTCTAATCGCATACATAGTTGCTTCAGTTCCAGAATTTGCGAAGCGGACCATATCGATTCCGAATCGACGGCAGATAATTTCAGCGCCATCGCGAGTAATGGGAGATGGAGTTGCAAAGAGAGTTCCAACCTCGAGAGTCTCTTTTGCTTCTTTAATTACTTCATCATTTAAGTGGCCGACAAGTAGCGCACCAAAGCCCATCGAAAGGTCGAGCATCTCGCGCCCATCGACATCTTTCATCCAGGCGCCCTTGGCTGAGACGATGGAGATTGGATATGGATCCCAATGCTGGAAACTAGAAGCAACACCTAATGGCGTGACTTTTCCGGCGCGCACATTTTCATCACCTGATTTAGGAGCCTGTTTTGAGAACTTGGAACGCTCGCTTTCAAGTAATTCTTGAATGCGTGATGGTGAGATGGGGACAGCAGAGAGAGGGACCTGTCTAAAGGTCTGGGGGTGATGGGTTGGATTAAACATGGGAGTTTGGGACTTCCCAAATACGGTTCAGAAGAACCGATTTGTTGGTACCACTCTCCTTAATTACTTAACTTGCTGACGGGAAGTTTACTCCTAGGTAATTGGGGCGGTCAAACAGTGTGTCTTACGCGTAATTACCGCATAAAAAGATCACGTAAGCGTCGCGTTGTAAAGAAAAGTCCAAGGACAATCATTACAAGAAAATAACTAACATGAGAAAGACTTGAGAAATCCATAACTCCAAACCAAATATCTCTAATCAATTCAATACCGTGCCAAGTCGGAAGTAATTTTATTGTGAACTCTAACCAATCAGGATAAACCGAGATTGGATAAAGCGATCCAGAGAATAGGAACATTGGGAGCAAGGCAACATTGATCAATCCCATCTGCTGGTAAGTCTTAAAGTATGAAGTTATTGCCATACCAAAGGATGCGAAACCAAAAGCGATTAGAACTGCAGCAGGAATCGCAAGTATCGCGCCCCAACTTGGAACCAGGCCAAGTGGCGCTGTAATCAACATAAATGCGATGGCGTAAGAGAGTCCGCGAATAAGCGCCCAGATAATTTCGCCAAGGGCAACATCAAGTGGACCAAGCGGAGTTGCGAGCATGCCTTGGTAGAGCTTGCTTTCATTTAATTTAAAGAAGACATTCCAAGTTGAGTCATAAATCGCGCCATTCATTGCGCTAGTAGCAAGTAGTCCAGGCGCAATGAATATGGTGTAGTCCACGGCTCCAGCTGAAGTTGAGATATCTCCGATTAAAGCTCCCATCCCGTAGCCGAAAGCAAGCAAATATAGGACCGGCTCGATAAAGCCAGTAGCTATCGGTACCCAGGTCGAGGAGCGAAGGGCGATTGAAGCGCGCTCGATAATCGCGCGCGATCTTCCGGCATAGAGTTGGTGGCCAAATTTATCGGCGCGGGCATCGGCAATATCTACGGCGCTTCTCATTTAAGTAACCTGTTTGTGAATCGGATATTTGCCATCTTCAAACCGAACGCGAGCATCAGAGTCAATACTGAGAAGTGAACCAAAAGCATTAATGGCGAAACTTCATACCCGTATGAGAAATATCGGCCCAACTCTGTTGTATGCCATAACGGAGAAATCCAACCAATCGGCTGCAAGTAAATCGGCATATTTGTGAGCGGGAAAAAGGTTCCAGAAAAGAGAAATAGTGGGGTGATTATCAAGCGACCAAGAACCGTTAGAAAGTAATCATCTTTTTGAACTCCGGCAACAATTCCCATCATCAGAGCTCCAAATGCAGCACCGCCATACATCGCAACTATGGGAGCAAACCAACTATCCTGAATCGTCATTACCCCAAAGGCAATCAAGAAGATCCAATATAAGAAGACGCTAAAAGCAACGCGGACGATAGCTGCGATAAATACACCTAGTGCAATTTGCGGACCGGTAATCGGAGTTGAATTTGTTGCATAGAACATCTTGCGCCACTTAAAACCTTCCATGACTGGAAAGACTGTCTCATCCATCGCCCCCAGAAGCGCAGTGTTAGCAAGGAGCGCAGGGGCAATAAATACTATGTATTCAACGCCTCCCGTTCCGGATGTTCCAGAGTTTTGCGAGACCAATACTCCAATACCGATTCCGATTGCTATGAGATAGAAAAGTGGATTTCCAATTGCAACTAAGGTGATAATCCCTTTCCATTTCGACATCTGTCGGATCCGGGCCTCGGCCACATAGAAGGCGCCATTTCGCCGGATTTTGGTGGCGCTGACTCCTTGGTTCACTCGATCAGCGACCTTCCGGTAAGTCTTAAGAAGACATCTTCAAGTGAGCTTCTTCTAACTAGCGAGGTATTTGGGTGGAGTTTCTTGGCGACAATCTCTTCTAACAGCGCTTCGCCATCTTCGACATACATCAAAATTCGATCAGGAAGCTCTTCGATCCGATCACATAATTTGTGAAGTATTGGCGCTACTTCTTTATTCCGATCAGAACCGAAACGAACTTCTAGCACCTCTTTAGTCGAGTATTTCTTGATTAGTTCCGCCGGTGAACCCTCAGCCATAATCTTGCCTTTATCCATAACAACGAGGCGATCGCACAATTGTTCGGCTTCATCCATGAAATGAGTTGTAATTATGAGCGTTACGCCATCTTCTTTTAATCTAAATAGACGGTCCCAAAGGATGTGCCGTGCTTGGGGGTCTAACCCGGTTGTTGGCTCATCCAACATCAAAATGTCTGGCTCACTTACAAGTGCGCGCGCAATAGTTAGGCGACGCTTCATGCCGCCACTTAGCGCCTCGACTTTCACATCTTTCTTCTCTTCGAGCTGGGCAAATGCAAGAAGTTCTTCAACTTTTCCTTTGACGAATTTTTTGCTTAAACCAAAGTATCTCCCGTAGATATAAAGGTTCTCGGCAACGGTAAGTTCAGTATCTAGATTGTCTTGCTGTGGAACGACGCCAAGGTGTGCCCTAACTTGAGGGCCATGTTCTTCCGGGTCTCTTCCAAGAATTGAGATTGTTCCGGCGCTTCGCCGTGAGGTCGCAGCGATGATCCGCATCGTGGTTGATTTACCAGCCCCGTTGGGCCCGAGCAGGCCGAAGGATTCACCTTTGGCTACATCGAAATCGATACCGTCTACGGCGGTGAAATCACCGTATTTTTTGGTTAGGCCACGTGCGCTTATGAGGGATTCAGACACTGATTTATCTTATCTAGAGAAAGGGGTCTAGACTCCCATTACGTGCGCTTGATACATCAGCCAAATCACGATCTAACTTACGACGATGTATTCATGATTCCATCCAAGTCTTCTGTAACAAGTCGGATGGATGTAAATCTAAGTACCGTTGATGGTTCGGGCGCAACAATCCCACTAGTTGTCGCGAATATGACTGCAGTATCAGGTCGAAGAATGGCAGAGACAATCGCTCGTCGGGGCGGAATTTCTGTTATCCCGCAAGACATTCCTATTCAAGTTGTCACCGAAGTAATTTCATGGATGAAAAATCGCCATGTTCTCTTTGATACCCCAATAACACTTGAGTCACATAACACAGTAGCTGATGCAGCTTCGTTAATTCATAAGCGTGCCCATGGCGCAATCATCGTTGTAGAGGATGAGAGGCCCATTGGAATTGTGACTGAGGCGGATTGGGAGGGGGCAGATCGCTTCACTCAGGTAAGTCGAGTTATGTCGAAAGACTTGATGGTGCTTCCAGATTCTGTTGATGCTCGTGCCGCTTTCGATTTGTTGCATGAAAAGAACAGAAAACTTGCTCCGGTAGTTGATACAAATGGAAAGTTAGTTGGAATCTTGACTAGAACAAGCGCGCTACGCGCAACGCTTTATAAGCCTGCTCTAGATTCAAAAGGGAAGCTTCGTATTGCAGCTGCGCTTGGCGTTAATGGTGAGATTAAGGAAAAAGCAGAGGCCTTAATGAAGGCAGGAGTTGATCTGCTTGTCATTGATACTGCCCACGGGCATCAAGAGAAGATGCTCGAAGCGCTTAGATTAGTTCGAGCACTTGGACCAAAGATTCCTATCGTTGCCGGCAATGTTGTTACAGCCGAGGGGGTAAGAGATTTAGTTTCAGCAGGGGCCGACATAATCAAAGTCGGAGTTGGCCCTGGAGCAATGTGCACTACAAGAATGCAGACTGGCGTTGGTAGACCACAATTCTCAGCTGTTATGGAGTGCGCAAATGAAGCGCGCAAACTTGGAAAGTATGTTTGGGCAGATGGCGGAGTACGCCATCCCCGCGATGTCGCCCTAGCGCTCGCTGCCGGAGCTTCTGCGGTGATGATTGGCTCTTGGTTTGCGGGAACCTATGAATCACCAAGTGATCTTCGTATTGATGCCGAAGGCCGCCGCTATAAAGAATCATTTGGAATGGCATCGGCAAGGGCAGTGGCAGCGAGGACTTCGAGTGAAGATGCATTTGATCGCGCTCGAAAAGCTTTATTTGAAGAGGGAATTTCAACTTCACGAATGTATTTAGATCCGAATCGACCCGGGGTCGAAGATTTAGTAGATGAGATTATTTCTGGGGTTCGTTCATCTTGCACTTACGCGGGCGCTAAAGATCTGCTTGAGTTCTCGGATAAAGCAGTGATTGGTATCCAATCTGCTGCAGGATATGCCGAAGGACGACCGTTGCACTCTTCTTGGAATTCTTAGAAGCTCGTTAAGCAGCTTTGGCGTAGCGCGCCGCCGGAATCAATGAGATTGTCAGTAGCACCAATAAGAAAAGCGCCCACCGAAGTTCTACTAACTCAGCGAGAAATCCGATTAATGGTGGACCAATAACAAAACCAAAATAGGAGACGCCAGATACCCGAGCAATTGCTTGGGAAGGCGCGATTACGCCTTGGTATTTGGTGCTCGCAAGAGTTCCAGCTGCGCTAAACATAAGTGGAATCACGACAGAGAGTCCGATCCCAAGCAGGAACCAGGCGAGCATAAGCATCGGAATTCCGCCAAATAAGAGTCCGGTAGCAAGACCAAGGCCAGCGATGCTGCCGCCCAGCGCGATAACTTTTGAGGCGCCAAAACGATGCGCAAGATAATCCCCAGAGAAGCGGCCAATGACCATTGCTAGAGTGAAAAATATAAAAGGTAGCGTCGAGACAAACGGCGATGCAGCAAAAGTATCGCGCGCTAAGACGCCACCCCAATCACCAGCAGCGCCTTCACTTAGCGCTGCAAACAAACCGAAGATTCCAAAGACCCAGAAGATGATTGGAGATCGCGCGCTCTTCTCCTTGGTCAATGGATGCTGGTCGATTTCTGCGGGAAGAAGGAGTGGGCGGATAATGAAGAGAATTATTAAGTAGACCGGGACTAATGAGCTAGCTTGAATTAAAGGAGTTACTTCTAATTGCGAAAGCGCTCCACCGATGATTCCACCTATAAAAGTTCCAACTGAGAACATCGCATGGAATGTGCTCATCAATCTTCGTTCAGCTCGCTGTTCGATAACGACCGCATGTGCGTTCATCGCAACATCTTGAGTAGCTAAGGTAAAACCGAAAAAGAACAAAGCGATCCAAGTTACTTGTAATGAAGGAAGCCAGCCGACAAATGGGAGCGTCACAATCATGGCGAGCGTCGAGAAAATCATGACTGGGGCGCTTCCGAATCGAGCGCTCGTTCTTCCAGCGGGGCCGAGCGCGAGGAAGACTCCAATTGAGATGAAGAGCAGTGATAGTCCGAGAGTGCCATCTGAGATATCGAGAATCTTCTTTATATCGGGAATTCGGGCGACAAAGCTGCCGGCTGTGAAGCCATTCACAACGAATGTGAGCGTTACCCCGATTCGCGCACGCTTAAGCTCGGGAAGCATAATTTGCGAAGTCTACCCAGCATAGGTTGAATTTCCATTAAACATTCTCTCAGGATTAAATGAAAGTGTGCGCCAAATGAAGACTGTATCTACATTCACAAAAGTAATGGCTGGCTTTGTTACGGGAGCAGTAGTAGCAGGTGGCGTAGCTGTTGCAGTAACTCCTGATACTCCGCCAACAAAAGTTTGCGTAGATAATCGCACCAAGCAGATTTATGCATCAACTAATGGAAGTTGCAGTAAGACCCGCACATTGATGGAAATAGTGGGCTCATCCCTTGATGTCCAAACAATTGCCTCAGCAGTCTCACCTTCAGTTGTATCGATAGCAGTAAATGGTTTTAGTGGTGGCGGTACCGGCTCTGGAGTCATCTATCGTTCATCGGCAAATAGCTCATTTATCATCACAAATAATCATGTGATCGCCTCAGCATCACAAGGTGGAACTATCCGAGTCGAGTTAAATAATGGGGACTTCGAGACCGCTTCAATTGTTGGCCGTGATGTCGCTTACGACATCGCAGTCCTTAGAATCAATCGTGGAAACTTGAAAGTGATAAAGGTCGGTAATTCCAACAAACTTCTAATCGGTGAACCGGTAGTTGCATTTGGCTCCCCACTTGGATTATCTGGAACTGTAACTAGTGGAATCGTCTCTGCCTTGAATCGTCCAGTAACAGCTGGCAGCACGGGCGCTGAGTCATACATTGATGCAATCCAAACCGATGCGGCAATTAATCCAGGAAATTCAGGAGGCCCACTTGTTGATGCAACTGGCGCCCTCGTAGGTATCAACTCTGCAATTGCTTCACTTGGAGGCAATGGAAGTGGCAATATCGGACTTGGATTCTCAATTCCAATCAATCAAGCTAAACGAGTAGTCGATGAGATTATTGAGACCGGGAAATCTTCTCGTCCATTCCTAGGTATCAACTTCGATGGTTCATTTACTGGAATTGGTGCGCGAATTCTTCGAGTAGTCGAGGGTGAAGCAGCCGCTAAGGCAGGAATCCCAACCGGAGCTGTTATCCGAGAAATTGAAGGCCGAAAGATCAATGACTTAATCACTGCGATAGTTCGCATTCGCGCTTTTGCACCAGGGGAAACAATCAAGATAACGGTGGATATGCCCGGTGGTGGTCAACGCACATTCAGTGTCGTGCTTGGCAAAGCCGACTCGATCTAGTCGGCCTAGTCGAGAGGTCTACGCGAGTTACGACTGATAAGTTTTCCCTCGCTTCCCCAAAGCAGAAGGAAAACTTCATTCGGAGGGGAGCGCCTTTTGGGTAACGAACACAACGAAGATGATGCAAATGAAGAGATCATCACGGAAGAAATGTTGTGGGAGCGGATACCTGATACTCAAGGCGTAGATCGCGCTAGTACCTATTACGAATTAAGCGCACGAATCTATGCCCGAGGCCAATACGACGAAGCGCTCGCACTCGCTGAGACTGCTCGCGATATTTACTCAGAACTTGGCGCCGCTGCACCCCGCGAAGGTCTAGCCCAGGCATACTCAGCAATCGGATACAACTTAAATCAACTTAAGCGGATGAGCGAAGCCGCTTCTGCGATGAGCAAAGCGGTCGAATTACTCCGTGAGAATAAATCACCAATGGCGTTAGAGCTTGCTTGCACATTAGGTGAGTGGTGGTACTCATCGAAGGAGTATAGAAAAACAATTGAATGTATGGAGGAATGTGCGCGCGAGCATCTTGTTGATGGAAACGAACTTGGCGCTGCTAATGACTTCTATCTGATTGGATGTGCATATCGCGAACTAAAGGAATACAAATCAGCGATAGAAACGTTCCTTGAAGCCAGAACGCTCTTCAAGAGCGCCCACGAAGTAATCCAAGTTGCGCGCTGCGATCAGAAACTTGCTCACTGTTATGTAGAACTTCTCGATGCCGAGTCGGCTCTTAAGTACGCCCAAAAGTCGGCCGATGTCTTTGCAACAGCACACGATCAACGCCGGCTTATGTACGCCTCCTTTGAACTCGGTCGGGCTCAAGTCCTAAATGGGGATATAGATGAGGGTCTCTCAACTATCGAACGGGTCCTTGATGTGGCGACTGAATCAGATATCCGGGACTTCGAATTTATAGTGGCAATCGAGAAGAAAATCGCTGAGATTCTTCATTCAATCGGGAGAAGTGATGAGGCGGCCGAGATTGAACGGCGGATCTCCTCAGTCACAGAAATTCTCGAGAACTAGTGGCTTTACCTGATCTCTCGCACTTAAAACAGCGCGAGAGTCTCATCATCACGATGGTTTGTTACGGAAATATTTGTCGCTCACCTATGGCTGCAGCAGTTCTTCATAACAAAGTTACTCAAATCAAGAAACCTGAGATCACAGT
>CAZZIN010000010.1:0-22464 GCA_964654425.1 uncultured Clavibacter sp.
ATTAGCTCGCCACCCGCTCAATCGCACGTAACCGGACGGATTGCGCACGGGAATTTTCTTCTATCTCTTCATCACTAGCTTTCTCGCTACCGCGGAAGACCAATTCAAACTTTGCCTTTAGCTCTTCAATCTCAATAGGTAGCTCGCGAGGACTCTTTGACTCACTTGCCTCTTGGAAAATTTCCTTAACAATCTTGTCTTCTAGAGATTGGAAAGACATCACAACTAAACGCCCACCAACCTTCACCGAGCTAAGCGCCTTTGGTAGGGCTCGCTGCAAGATTGAGAGTTCTTGATTGACTTCAATGCGGATCGCTTGGAAAGTGCGCTTTGCGGGATTTCCACCAATTCTCCGGGCTGGTGCAGGGATACTTGCTTTTACTAGTTCTGCGAGATCAGTTGTGGTCTTCAAACTCCCCGTTGCGCGAGCTTTGATGATGTTCTCTGCAATCCGACTAGCAAACCGCTCTTCGCCATAGACCTTAAGGATGCGAATTAATTGGTTTTTCTCGTAGTTCTCAAGGAGATCCGCTGCGGTCATACCAGCTGAGCTATCCATCCTCATATCAAGTGGCGCAGTGTGGGAGTATGAAAATCCGCGCTCGACCCGATCGAGTTGGAGTGAGGAGACGCCTAGATCAAAAAGGATTCCATCGACGCCATCGATTCCAAGCGCTTTTAGAACTTCTGGAATTTGGTCGTAAACGGCATGAAGTACATTGATTCGATTGGCAAAGCGCTCTAGGCGGTTTGAAGCGATAGCAATCGCTTCTTTATCGCGATCAAGTCCGACGATGCGAAGTTTGGGGAAACGTTCAAGGAGCGCCTCTGAATGACCACCCATTCCTAGAGTGGCATCAACGACTGTTGGATTGGTACTGCGCTCGATTGATGGAGTAAGGAGAGCGATGCAACGCTCCAGCATGACTGGCTTGTGAATCAACTTCCCCTCCTTCATCTCGTTCGCTCCCACTGCATTTCCCTCTCCCTCTAATCCCTCTGCTCTGGTCACCGCCGGCCGACGGATCTTTGGGGGGTTGAGCGGCGCCGGGGAAGGGGCGTCGCTCGCTGAAGGTCGGCGGTGGCCACAGAAGAGGGCCGCTAAAGAATTAGAACAATCCCGGGAACACCTCCTCGGAAACTTCGGCAAATCCCTTTTCACGATCTTTCAAATAGCTCTTCCAAGATTTGCTATCCCAGATTTCAACACGGGTATTTGCGCCAATAACTACGCAATCTTTTTCAAGAGCTGCGTATTCGCGTAATCCAGTTGGAATCATTACTCGACCTTGTTTGTCAGGAATTTCATCGTGCGCTCCCGCAAACATCACGCGCATGTAATCGCGAGCTGATTTCGCAGTTAATGGCGCTTGTTTTAGCTGATCTGTGATTCGAGCAAATTCGCTACTTGGAAAAACATAGAGACAACGTTCTTGTCCTTTTGTGATTACTAATCCACTTGCAAGTTCATCGCGGAATTTCGCGGGAAGTATCAATCTTCCTTTGTCATCAAGGCGAGGTTCATGGGTGCCTAGAAACACTTGAACCTCCCCCGGTCTTGCGGCAGAACCCCCGTTCTGCTTAATTCCCCACTTTACTCCCTTTTACTCCATTTTCAACCACCTCTCTCCAATTTCACGCATGGCCAGATCAGGGTTCCTCCACTTGATTTAGGGCATAAAAAAACCCGCCAGCAGGCGGGTTGAAGTTGGGGTCTTCCTAATCCCCGAAGGTCCTCTTATCCCAACGCTCCTCAAAGCGAGCGCTCCACTTGGAGCCCTTTTTCTCCCGTGGGGCGCGGTTTGTCACGCTATTCATGAGGCCACCAAGGTTTGAGATTGCAAGGACTGCTCCACTTAGGGAGATTGCAAAACCTATGACTCCGATGGCTGGGGTCTTTGAGATCATCCCGGAGAGAAGGCCAAAGATGCCGGCCACGACTAGGAGAAAACCCACAACAACTCGAGTTCTGCTTGGGGTCTTTCCGCTAAAAGCTGAAATCAAGCGCGGATCATCGGCAGCGAGGGCTTCTTCCATCTCGGCCAAAAGGCGCTTTTCATGCTCAGAAAGTGGCATGGCGCTGACAATAGTAGAAGCGGGCTTTAGGCGAAAGTCGAATCCCTCACTTAGCGCTCAGAGATATCTGGGTCCTCGCTCGCATCATCCTGTGAGCTCTCCTCGACAAGACGAGCGGGCTGTACTGAACCGCGACCAAAGCGTGCAATCGCCCGATCGATTGCTTCTTGGGCTTCGCGCCAACCGCTCTCGCGTTCTCCTAGCTCGAGTTGTTCGACCGCTCCATCCGCTTCGATCAGATTTTCCAGCGATACTCCGAGCAACCTAATTCGAGATCCCTCAAGTTTTAGAGAGAGATAAAGCTCCCGCGCAATCTCAAAAACATCATGCATTCCATCGATTCCGTAAGCAAGAGTCTTAGATTTAGTGAGGTTGGTGAAATCAGAGAATCGGACCTTTAGTCCAATCGTACGAGCTTTCAACTCTCGATTTCGCATCCGATGAGTTACCCGCTCTGAGAGCCTAAGTAATTCGCGCAATATTTCTTCCCGATCTTCTAGATCGTAAGCGAAGGTCTCTGCCGCAGAAATGCTCTTCTCCGGAGCATCAGTTACAACTTCACGAAAATCCCTTCCCCAGGAGAGTTCATAAAGTGATTCGCCTGCACCTTCGCCAAGTGCGCGTTTGAGCGTCTCAAGCGGGGTCTTTGCAATATCGGAGACGGTTCTAAGCCCTAGCTTTTGTAGCTCTTCATTAGTTTTCGGGCCGACGCCCCAAAGTTCATTTACCGGCAATGGATGAAGAAAAGTGAGAACTCGATCCTCAGCAATTTCGAGCATGCCATCTGGTTTACATCTTCCAGAGGCTAATTTCGCTATGAATTTCGAAGTAGCAATTCCTACTGAGCAAGTTATCCGCTCCTGGCTTCGAACTCGCTCTCGAATAGCCTTCGCAATCTCGCGACCCGTTCCAAATAATCGCTTAGAACCACTTACATCTAAGAAAGCTTCATCTAGTGAGAGCGGTTCTACATGGGGGGTGAAATCAAAGAAGATCTCCATAACTCTTCGTGACACCTCGGAATAGCGCTCGTGATCCGGCGGAATAAATATTGCAGCAGGCGCCATCCGTTGCGCCCTTGCGACGGGCATCGCTGCGCGAATCCCAAATTTTCGAGCAGCGTAATTTGCAGATAAGACCACTCCCCTTGCTCCGGCGCCAACAACCAGCGGTTTTCCTTGGTATTGGGGGTAGTCGAGTTCGGATACAGAAGCAAAGAATGCATCCATATCGACATGCAATATGGTGGAGCGCTCTCTCATAGCCTCACTCACAAGATGCGACATTACGCCACTTCTCATATGCAGCCGAGAGCTCCCACGCCCCGGTCGCTCGTAGCGAGATTCCACGTGGCCCAGTTCTACGTATCTCACCTCTTACTAATAACAACCAAGAGTTAAGAAGGGTGCTTGCGTAAGAGTTCTGGGCATCTTCAAAGAAGGTCGCATCGCTACAGCCGAATCCATCATCGAGAGTAAGGAACATGACCCGCTTACCAGAACGAACCGGTGGAGTCTGGAGCGCGACCTTCACACCCGCTACAAGCACTTCTGATTTGGAGCGCTGCTTTAGTAATTCGCTAGAGCGGACAGCTCCGATTTCATTTAAGAAGTCGGCATAGAACTCGATCATGTGGTGCGAGACATCCATATTCAAATGCTCTATCTCGCCACGAACTATCTCATCACTCCTTAAATCAGGTAGCCCAGTTTTAACTAAGGATGGGGTGAAGGCGATGGTTAGTTGTGAACCACCTGCTTTATTGGATGAGCGCGACCACCTATAGAGATCATTTAAGTGAAGTAGTAGGTCGCGGCGATTAAGGCTTGATTCATATAGTGAATCGAATGCTCCGAGCATCAATAGCGCCTCAGCTATCGGCTTACTGACCGAGGAGCGATGGACGAAATCGGCAAGATCTAAGAATGGACGAGCCTTTATTATCGAATCGACTTCGCTATCACTTATTCCACTTACATCCGATAGCGCGATTCGAATTGAGTAACCGTTAGTGGGGTCTCGCTCTACTCGATAGCTTCGGTCAGAGCGATTTACATCAATCGGCGCTATCGCTATCCCGCATTGGCGAACCTCATCAAGAATCAAACGTTTCGGATACATACCCGGGTCATGGGTAAGTACCCCAGCTAAGAATGGGGCTGGGTAGTGAGTTTTGAGCCAAGCTGATTGGTAGGTAGGTAGTGCGAAAGCAGCAGCATGAGCCTTGCAGAATCCAAATGAGGCAAAGGCGCGCAAGACATCCCACACCTCGGTTACAACAGCTAATGAATAGCCTCTTGCTATCGCCTTTGGAAAGAACCAATCACAGATGATCTGTTGGCTATCTCTATCCCCCAGAGCTCTTCGCTTCTCATCAGCTTCGGCTAACGAAATCCCAGTCATCGTTGCGATGATCTCGATTACCTGCTCGTGAAATACGACTACACCTTCAGTATCACTCAATATCGGAGCAAGATCAGGGTGGATCATCGAGCGCGGTTTCCAACCTTGGCGGCTATTTAGAAACGGGGTAATCATGTCGCTCTTCACCGGCCCAGGGCGGAAGAGCGAGATATCGATTATTAAATCGTTGAAGCTTTCTGGGGCGAACTTTCCTACTAATTCACGCTGTCCTGGGCTCTCGATTTGAAATAGGCCAAGGGTTTTAGTGGATTGGATTAACTTAAAAGTTTCAGCATCATCAAGTGGGATTGCATCTAGATTTAATTTCTCCTCAGCTACTCGCTCTATCTCACTTACTGCGTAAGCAAGGGCGGATTGCATCCGAACTCCGAGGATATCTAGCTTCAATAATCCGATTGCCTCTACATCATCCTTGTCCCATTGGACCATCGGATAACCACTTGCATTCTTCTCAATTGGGGCTCGGTCGTATAGGCCGATATCAGATAGGACAACTGCGCATGGGTGCATGGCGAGATTTCTTGGTAGCCCATCTAATCGCTCTGCAAGTCCAAGTGCCATCTTCCAAATCGGAGATGTGAGATTAAGGTTCTTAAGTTCGGGGAGATTCTCTAGAGATCTACTTATGTTCCGGGCTCTTACATGAGGTAAGGATTTAGCAACTAGATCTATCTCCATCGGTGGTAGCGCAAGCGCAGCCCCTACATCACGGATCGCGTGGCGAGCTCGATAGGTATCGAACATCGCTACTGTTGCAGCTCGCTCTTTATAGGAATCAAAGACCTGGTCGTAGATCTCAAGGCGTCTTGCTGATTCGACATCGATATCGATATCAGGAAGAGCGGCGCGAAGCGGCGAACAGAATCGCTCCATCAATAATCCAAGTGAGAGTGGTTCGACTCCAGATATTCCAAGTAGATGGCAGACAAGTGATCCAGCGCCACTTCCTCGAGCAGCAACCCTTATTCCGGAATTACGCGCTCGATCAGTCACATCTGCAACCGTTAGGAAATATGACTCATACCCAAGGGTTTCGATTATTTTTAACTCTTTATCGAGTCGCTCTAAAACATCAGAACGCTCTTGGCCGTAACGCCAACTTATTCCGGCATGGCAACGCTGAGTAAGTAATCTCGTTAAATCCCCTTTATTGGTTCCGCCGACAACACTTGGTTCGGGTAGATGAATCGAGCCGATTCCAATATCGCCTCGTGCCGATAAGCGGGCCATATGTGCCCATTCCTCAGTCGTTTTAAGTAGGGCTCGGCCATTTCGCTCACCTGCTGCGCGCGCAATCAAGTCAGCTAGATAAGACATCTCCTCGCTGCTCTTTAGGAAAGCTTCTGCATTCCTTCGTTCTACTACATTTTTATGGAGTGGAAGGAGATTTCTAGTTGCATCCAAGATATCTGCGATTGGGGCATCACTTCGCTCTTTCATCCGCGCTGCGTTACTTATTAGTGCGGGTAGATCATTATCTCTAGCAAAGCCAAGCGTCCTAGCGGCATGAGCTGTGGAGCGAATTCCCTCGCTCTCTAGGTGAGATACACATTCGAGCGCTTGTGCCTTGAAGAGATCTCTTGTCTTATTAAATATAGCTAGCGCTTTGTCGTAGCGACGCGATGAGAGCGCTCGACTAACTTCTGAATTTGGTCCATGCAGTAGCAAGAGATTCTTGGTGTAGTCATGATTTGATTGAAAGAAGTGAGAGTTCGGCGGTGATTCCAATCGCTTTATATTCGTCATTAATCGAACCAACGAACTCCAAGAACCTGAAGTTGCCAGAACCGTTAAGCGGGATTGGTTCTCATATTCAAGATCTATTCCGATTATTGGAGTAATCGAATTTGCTTCACAGCTGGTGGCGAAACGGATTGTGCCGGCAAGAGTGTCTCTATCGGTAAGTGCGAGAGCGTCCATCCCTAATTCGCCAGCTTTAACAACCAACTCATCTGGGAGGGTTGTTCCATATTTGAACGAGTAGCCACTTGCTAGATGTAGATGCGTGAAGCTCATGCCGATCTTGAGGTCGGCCTTATCCGCCAGATTGGGTTTCGGGGATCGATTACCTCTTCTCGTTCAATCTCAAAGGTCGCCATCGTTCCAATTGGAGCAGCCTCAACTCGCCAGAGAATCCGAGAGCCATCATCGGGGCGATAGAAACCATCGCTCGCTCGGTTCCACCAACCGCCAGACTCTCGCCATGAAGAGAGGACGGCGTGGATGCGAAAGCGCTTTCCGCGGAAGATGAACTCAGCCGGCTCGCCGCCTATCAAGTAGATCTGGGGTGGGGTAGTTTTTTCGAACATTTGTTCGAACCTTAGCGAACCACCCCGACAATTAACAAAACCGGCACTTATCGAGCCGGAAGTTCACAAAAGTGTCACGAGTCGGTTGCCCCCGCTTCGCGCGCCACATGCCAATATCCGCCCGTGATCACACACAAGCCATCCGCGTCCGCCCAGGGCAAGTCCCTCCGCGTCCGTCTCTCTGCTGTCGCTAGCTCCCTCGCGCTAGTGACCTCCGTTCTCGTAGTGCTCACTTCCCCGCAGGTCTCAGCAAATACTTACGCTGTTCCAGCAGCACCAACAATCACCCGCGCATATGTAACCGATAGCGGGATCCGCGTTCGCTTCGTACCCGTAACTGCAAACCCCGCAGTAACGCATTATGTAATTACTGGTGGACAAGGTTCATGTCCAATAATCGTGCCAGCATCAACAAATGGATCGGTAAGACTCCCAGTCCTTAAGGGTCAAACCTCGGTCACAGTCTCTGTTCAAGCAGTTAATGCATATGGATTCTCTGCTGCAACTAAGTGGAGCAAGACATTCACAACTGCAGATCTTGCCGGCGTATCGCGCACTGCGCTGAATAACGTGCAACTAATTGCACTGAGCGACTTTCATGGCGCACTAGAAGGTTCTGCCACAAATGCTGGTACCGCACTACTTACTACCGCATTCGCTGCCGACAATAAAGCCGTTGCCTCGACAGTAACGCTTTCAAGTGGCGATAACATCGGTGCGGCTCCTGCTATCTCAAGTGAGTTTGAAGAGTTGCCAACTATCGAATCTATGAACTTGATGAAGTTCG
The DNA here is from genome assembly GCA_964654425.1 of uncultured Clavibacter sp. Lineage (GTDB taxonomy): Bacteria > Actinomycetota > Actinomycetes > Nanopelagicales > Nanopelagicaceae > MAG-120802. The sequence goes on from CAZZIN010000010.1 coordinate 7,597, forward strand.
ATGTCTCCACATTTGGAAACCATGAGCATGATCGCAATATCACTCACGTTCAAAAAGTTATTGGAGCATCTGATTTCGCTTGGGTGGCTTCTAACTACAGCACGCTCGAGCCGCTCAAGTCTGGGGCGAAAGCAGCTAAGAGTTTTGTAATCATCGATCGTGGCGGCATCAAGATTGGTGTCGTTGGTATGAATACCCCAGAAACTCCCGAAGTTATCTTCCCTGGAAACCTTGACTTCACCGATGCAAGTGGCGCAAAGAAGACTATTCAAATATCTGGAGCAGTCGATGGCGTCAATGCAGCGATCAGAGATGCCAAGATCGCAGGCGCAGATATCGTCGTTGCACTCGTTCACGAGGGTTGGGCTGAAAATAGCGATGGCGTTGCCAAAGGCAATCTCATCGACATTTCTAAGAAGCTAAAGGGCGCAACAGTTGTTCTCGGTGGCCACAGCCACCAGCGCTACAGCAGCATGATTGCTGCCGCTAATACGCGAGAGAATCCAAAGCTTGTTGCACAGACCCCAAATGCCGGCGTTGGATACAACCGAATTCAACTCTGCCTAGATAGCGCCAGTGACAAACTAATTGGAGCTTCACTTGAGTATGTGACAACCGCCGACATCAGCAAATTGACCCCCGATGCCGCTGGTGTTGCTCTCGTCAAAAAGTACAAGGATCAGTTGGTCACCAAACTAGATGTGAAGATTGGTCAGGTTTCTGATCTCTTCCCCCGCGGTGGATCTCCAGCTGTTGAAAGATCTGGCGAGACTCCGATGGGTAACTATGTTGCTGACTTGATGCGTAAGGAATTGAAGACCGATCTTGCTATCACTAACGGTGGCGGACTTCGCGACACATTCCCTGCTGCAACTTATAAAGTAGTAAATACTTCCTACAAGCGTCCTGCTGCTGGAACTTCTGGTCCATATGATGTGACTCTTGGCGATGCCATCTCAGTCCTTCCATTCGGAAACTCAGTTGCAGTCGCAACAATTACCGGAACCCAACTCTGGGCAGCGCTAGAAAATGGCGTCTCCCAATTCCCATCGGGTGGAAGATTCCCACAGATCTCAGGCTTCAAGTTCTCCTTTGATGCATCAAAGGCAGCAGGAGCTCGAATCACTGCGGTCACAAGACTCGATGGAACTGCAATTGCAAAGGACGATAAGAAGTACTCCGTCGCCGTAAATGACTTCATGCTTTACGGTGGCGATGGATACACGATGCTAAATCCAACAACCGCTAAGTTCCCTGGCAAGTTATTGCTAGATATCTTGGTGGATGGAATCAAAGCTGACGCCGCTGCTGGAAAGGTCACCCAGACCCCGAAGGCGGATGGTCGCATCACCAAAGTCGGCTAAAAGCTAATAAGTGAAGAAAACCGCGCCTCGCAAGGGGCGCGGTTTTCTTTTGCGACACGCTTAGATAGTTGAAATTTCAATAACTTTGGTTTAACCTTCAATCAACTCGTTTGAAAGGACAGAAATGGATTTACTCCCAGATGTAGTGCTGTTGATCGGCCGCGTTCTATTCGCCCTGATCTTCATCAATTCCGGTATCGCTCACCTCACCAAGTTGAGCGCGATGACCGGTTATGCCCAGTTTAAGAAGGTTCCTGCTCCAAAGCCTGCGGTCATAGTCACCGGCTTGATGCTCATCATCGGTGGGCTCTATGTTGCTCTAGGCATCTTTGCTGACTTCGGTGCGTTATTGCTCGCGATCTTCCTAATAATCTCGGCATTTATGATGCATAACTTCTGGACTATCCAAGATGAACAGGCCAAGCAGAGCGAGATGATCAACTTTTTCAAGAACCTATCGCTCGCTGGTGCAGCGCTAATCATCTTTGCACTAGTTTCAACTGGCACAGAGTTTGGGCCGGAAATACGAGGCGCGCTTTTCAAGTTCTAACTTAAAGTCGCTTAAGACCCCTGGAATCGCCGGGGGTCTTTTGTTTTCCCGGTACCTTCTACTAGTGGAAGTCTTCCTTGCAATTATCTGTGGCATCGCAATAGGTTCGATTCTCGGATTCGTGGGCGCGGGTGGCTCGATGGTTGCAATCCCGATTCTCATTTACATTTTTGGTATGACGCCCGTCCAGGCCACGACTGCTTCATTGATTATCGTATTTAGCGGCGCACTTTCAGGTGTAATTTCAAAACTTAGAAGCAAAGATGTGATGGTTCGCGAATCCTTAACAATTTGGGCGCTCGGCCTTGCAACTAACTTTGGTGGCGCCTACATACTCCCAAATCTCCCGGATTCACTTGTGCTTACTGGATTCTCATTAGTTTTGATTGCAGCGGGTGCCTCTATGCTAATTAAGCCTCCTAGTGCAAGTAGTGAGAAAAAGATGTCACTTCCGGCCCTTGTTGGACTCTCATTGCTGGTCGGAGCTTTAACCGGACTATTTGGAATCGGCGGCGGATTTATCGCTATCCCTATCTTGGTGCTCTTTTATAACGTTACGCCTGCAAAGGCAGCAGGCACATCGCTCTTCATCATCACTATAAACACGTTCACTGGATTCTTTGCTCATTTCCGCCACTGGGATGAGATTTCTTGGCAGATACCAATCATTATCGCGCTGACCGCAATCGTGATCTCCCGCTTGGCCGCCAAACGAAGCGCCGCTCTCAAACCAGAAACGCTCAAGCGTGCCTTTGCCTATACCGTCTTTGCGATCGCTGCCTTCACGCTGCTTGAGACTTGGGTGCTCAACTTCAATGCCTGAATAGAATTAATGTATGGAAGGCATCCTTGAAAAAGCCGCTGTGAAGCGGGCGATTGATTCCATTCAATCTAGCGGGATGAAAGGCCAAGTAAAACTCTTATCCGATAGCGCCCGTACTGCCCTAGATGCTGCTAATGCACTCGGTATCGAAGTTGGCCAAATCGCATCATCAATCGTCTTTAAGTTACCAAGTGGTGGCGCGCTATTAGTTGTGACATCAGGGCGCCATAGAGTTGATATCGAGAGGGTCGCACGCGAACTACAAATCTCAAAGTTAGATCGAGCCGATGCCGACTTTGTGAAAAGCATTTCTGGTTATTCAGTGGGCGGAGTAGCTCCAATCGGTTGGGTAAATGCACCAGAGAAAATCTTGATTGATGAAGCGCTCAACGATTACGAGGAAGTTTGGGCGGCGGCCGGACATCCACACACTGTCTTTCCAACTACCTTTAATGAACTGGTAGCTGCGACCGGCGGAACTGCTGCCACAGTTGGTGATTGATGCAACGACTTAACCATGAAATAACAGGAAATGGTGAGCCACTTCTTCTAATCCATGGAATGGGTTCGGCAAGTTCTGCGTGGAAGCCGATTCGTAGCCAACTCAACGCAAAGTTCAAAGTCATAACGGTCGATATGCCTGGTCATGGCGAGACTCCTTATAACCAAGGAGCTGCGATGGATCCGCATAGTTTGGCTCTCGCTGTGCTCAATGAAATGAGCGAACTTGGGTTCGAGAGTTTCCACCTCGTGGGTAACTCACTTGGCGGTTGGGTGGCGCTGGAGATGGCAAGTACTGCGCCTTCTCGAGTAAAGAGCGTGACTGGTCTTGCTCCTGCTGGATTGTGGCTAAATCCTTACAACGTCCGCTATCCCGCCACTGCGCTCGCAAGATTTCTTGCCAAGACAACGATGAAGTTGGCGCCAACCGCACTTCATTTTGAGGCGGCGCGGAGGCTCGGATTTTGGGACATAAGTCCAAGATGGCATCAACTCTCATACGAGATCTGCCTAGATGCTGTTAACGCTCTTGGCAAAGCAGATGGTTACTACCCGGCTTGGGATGGGATGTTGATGAAGAGATTCGATGGAAAGATCCCAGAAGAAATTCCGGTGACAATAATTTTTGGAGATACTGATCGAACGCTCCCGGCGACTACCTGCCAAGAGAGATCTGTAGCGCCAGCTCATTCGAAATGGATTATTTTTCCGGATACGGGCCATGCACCGATGTGGGATAGTCCTCAAGATGTTATTGCGGCAATCGAAGAAACCGCGCACCTTCAATGATTACGCGGATTTATTTCTGGAATGTCGAATCTTCACGAATAATCTGGGCGATACTTCGAATGGCGCTAGACCGTCGCGCGCTCCGAAGAAACCGTGCCATAAAATTCTGGAAACTACTTGGAACGGGTAAAGGCGAGACTTTCACACCACGCGATGCCGATCCGCGCCGATGGGGATTGTTAATAACTATCGAGGAAACGGCGCTTTTGACCTTCGAGGAATCCGAGTTGATGAAACGATGGAAGAAAAACTCCACTTCTCAATTCGCTGCCACTCTCAAGGCAATTGCTGTTCATGGGAAGTGGTCTGGTAAGAGTCCCTTCAAACTTGAAGTTGCACCTATTGATTGGAATGGCAAAGTGGTTGCAATTACTAGAGCGCGCATCAAGTGGCGTAAGAATTTAATTTTCTGGCGCGCCGTACCAGCAGTGACAACCAGTTTGAAGGCAGCGCCCGGACTTGTAAAAGCTATTGGAATCGGTGAGGCGCCGATTGGCCTGCAGGGCACATTTTCTATTTGGGAGGACCCCAAGACCATAAGTTATTTCGCCTACCGAGGTGAGGCGCATAAAGCTGCGATTGCTGCCACCGCAAGGGAGAAGTGGTATGCCGAGGAGATGTTTGCACGCTTCGCTCTAGTCGATGCGCGTGGCGAGCTTTAAGGCAGAATTACTCTATGTCGATCCGCAATTTCACTCCTAAAAGAAACTCTCGGCGACGTATAACTCCCCTGCAGAATTTTCTTTTAATCGCAGTACTCACTGTTGCAATTGGCTTACAAATTTCTTATCCACTTCTTGAAAGTGAAGCGCTGCGACTAGTGACAATTTCAACAGTTTATTGGGGCGCAGGTGCCATGCTTTTGCATGCACTCTTCGCATACAGATTAAAGTTCGCAATTCGTTTTCTTCTCATCACGTTCTTCTATGCGTTGATTGTTGAGCAAATTGGAGTGCGAACAGGGTGGCCATTTGGTAGCTATGAATATTCCGGCTCGCTCGGCTATCAGATCTTTGGCGTCCCACTTGTAGTTCCATTTGCTTGGATCATGATGGCGCACCCGATATTTCTAGCTGCTCGAAGAGTTGCACCGAATTGGGTATTTCTAGTTGGTGGATATGGATTGATGGCTTGGGATCTCTTTCTTGATCCCCAGATGGTTTCTGCTGGACGTTGGACTTTTGAGTTAACAGGAAGAACTGTTCCGTTTCAACCTGAGATTCCAATATCAAATGCCTTTGGTTGGTTACTCGCCGGAATGGGGTTGATGGCGCTACTTAACTTCGCGCTCCCTAAAGAACGACGTTCGCTCGGTACAAGCAGAGCGGTTCCTGAATTCTTTTTATTCTGGACCTGGCTAGGCGGAATCATCGCCAATCTGTTTTTCTTTGATCGCCCGGGAGTCGCTTTCCTTGCCGGATTCGCTCTTGGGATCATTGTTATTTGGTATGCGCTCTCAGTGAAACTAGGGCGTAATGACTAATGGAGCTGATTACCCTCACGCTTGTCACATTAATCTCGCTCATCTCACTATTTAACTTTGCTACGGCTAGGTCGCTAAAACCGACGAATTCAACAATTGAAGGTTCTGTTGCGATATTGATCCCGATGAGGAATGAGGCAGACAACGCTCAAGGGGTGGTTACCTCCGCCTTGTCCCAATCTAATTTAGAAACTTTAAAGGTTTATGCCTTAGATGATCATTCGAGTGATGACACCCAAAAAATTCTCAATACAATCAAAGATGAGCGCTTCGAGTTCAAAGTTGGTGAATCGCTGCCAGATGGATGGTTGGGAAAGAACTTCGCCTTGCATAGCTTGAGCGAAGATCGTAATGAGAGTTATCTAGTCTTTCTCGATGCTGATGTAAGACTTGAACCAAACGCTGTAGCGTCGGCAATTTCTTTGATGGAGAAGCTAGATTGGGATTACATAAGTCCATATCCGCGCCAGATAGCGAACGGATTCTTATCCAGAACTGTCCAGCCTCTCTTGCAATGGTCTTGGTTTGCAACACTCCCTCTTCGCTTGATTGAAAAGAGTAAGCGTCCCTCGACCGTAGTTGCTAACGGTCAATTTTTTATAGTAAGGAGCGCTGCCTACCAAGCATCCGGAGGACATATTGCAATCAAGAACGAAGTGCTTGATGACCTTGAATTGGCTCGATCTTTGAGAAGAATTGGAGCACATGGATCTGTTGTAGATGCATCAAGAGTGTCGTCGTGCGAGATGTACCAAAAAGCTAAGGATTTGGTCTCTGGTTATTCCAAGTCTCAGTGGCGCGCATTCGGTGGATTCTTTGGAGCGACTATTGCAATTTCACTTATGTTTATCACATCGGTGCTACCCGCTTTGATGCTCTTCACCTTGGAGCCTTGGGCGATTACAAGTTACTTGGCTGTAGTGGCGACTCGACTTATGGCCGCCGCTCGTACCAAGTCTGTGATGATTACTGCCCCTATCCACCCGTTCGCAATATCTATCTGGATCTACTTAATCTTCCGCTCGATCACACTTAAACAGCTGGGAAGATTAGAGTGGCGCGGAAGGACGATATGAGCCATCACTCTCCCAGCAAGTCGCCCAAACAAGTAATAGTCATTGGTGGTGGGATGGCAGGCCTTGCAGTCGCTGCTCGGTTGGCAAAAAAGGGTCATAAAGTAAAACTCTTTGAAGCAAGCGATAAGTTGGGTGGAAAGTGCCAAACGCAAGTGATAAACGGCTTTGCTTTCGATACTGGCCCATCGCTACTTACCTTACCTGCCGTCTATCGAGATTTATTTATCAAGACTGGGAAACGACTTGAACATTTGCTTGAGGTAAAGCCAGTCGATCCCGCATTTGAATACATCTTTCACGATGGAAAACGGATCACTTTTCCAAATCTTTCCCATAACGGAACTGTTTCGGCAATAACACAGGCTTTAGGAAGAGATGCAGGTGAAGATTGGCATCGATTGCTAAAACGCGCCGAGGTTATGTGGGAGGCATCGCGCGAGGACTTCATCGAGGGAGAGTTACGCAGTATCTGGCCATTCTTAAAGCGCACGACCTTAATTAAAGATTTCCTTGCAATTGCGCCGTGGCGTTCGCTGCGCTCGCTTACCTCTAGTTACACCGCTAATCCGTACTTAAGGAAGATCATCGACCGCTATGCGACCTATACCGGCTCAGATCCAAGAGAGGCGCCCGCTGTCTTATTGACTATTGCCTTTGTAGAGGAAGCATTTGGAGCATGGCACGTCACAGGAGGAATTGGCCAGCTCGGAAATTCTCTGGCCACGCGAGTTTCAGAACTCGGCGTGGAGGTAAATCTAAATTCTCCGGTAAAGCGAATTACTACATCCTCCGGAAGCGCTGATGGAGTAATTCTTGAAGATGGCCGTGAATTCAAGGCAGATTTAATAATTTCAAATACTGATGCCAGCCACCTCTACGGCTCACTCCTTGGTGATGTAAAGAAAGCGCGTAGCGCCAAGCGTTCCCTAGAACGAGCGACTCCCTCACTATCTGGCTTCTCGCTGCTGTTATCTCTTTCTGGAGTAAGCAATCTAAATCATCACACTGTTTTCTTCCCAGAAGATTATGATGCGGAATTTGATTCTATTTTCAGAGCGAAGAAGCCGGTCAAGGACCCTGCAATCTATATCTGTAATCCGCGAGATTCCAAGATGGTCAATCCTGAAAATGAAGCTTGGTTCATTCTTGTAAATGCCCCCAGGCACGAACCCGGGATTGGAACAAATTGGGATGAGCCCGGATTAAAAGAGAGTTACGCCCAAAGTCTGATTGATTTACTTGAATCTAAAGGCGTTGAAATTAAAAGCCGATTGATTGATATGAATATCAGGACTCCTGCAGATCTTGAACGTGATTTCCGAGCTCCTGGCGGCTCCATTTACGGAACCTCAAGTAATGGTGCGCGTTCAGCATTTCTTCGGGCAAAGAATCGCTCTCCAGTTAAGAATCTATATTGCGTAGGAGGTTCAGCGCATCCTGGTGGTGGCTTACCTTTAGTCGCTATTAGCGCTGAGATTGTTGCAACAGCAATCGAAGCGAATTAAAGAGTGCAACTGCGCTAGTTACCTGCAGGATCGCTAGCGCCCAGGCGGCAACTACAAAGAGGTCAAAATCGAAGAGCTGGCCGACTAGCGGGATGAAAAGTAGCGTTGCTCTTACAGGGCGCTCAGACCAAGTCACCATTAATACTTGATTGATGCCAAGACCACCTGCACGCGCGCGCATGTATTCCTGAGTGAGCGCGGCGATCCAACAAATCACGACTAGTTGCCAGGGCGCGCCAAGGAGAAAGAAGGAGTAAGCCCAAATTCCTTCAACTATTCGATCAGCTACCGCATCAACTATCGAACCAAATTTCGAGGTCTTTCCGGTCGAAATCGCTACCGTGCCATCTATGCCATCTAGCGCTAGTGAGAGAACCAAAAAGAAGATAGCAAACGAACTCTCCAAAGTCAGAAGAAATGCGATTGCTGCAACTATCGAAAAGAGCGACAGTAGATTTGGCGAGATCCTAAGTGCGACTAACGGCCTAGTAATTACATAACTGATAGTTAGCCAAGCTTTGACTATCCCCTTGACCTCTGCATCGCCGTGAATTCGACTCCACTCGCTGTAGAAATCTTCACGTTTCATCTAAGCCCTATTTGTCTAACTATCTCGATAGTGGAGTTAGCGCTGTTCATCGTATAAAAGTGGATACCAGGAACCCCTGTTTCAATTATTTCTCTGCAGAGCGAAGTAGCAATTGCTACACCTTCACGCCTCACTGCATCAGAATCTGATTCGATTTTTCGAATGCGCTCAGAAACAAAATCTGGAATTGGAGTTCCGCTTAGCTGCGCCATCCGCTCAAGTTGCTTTACGTTTGTTATAGGTAAGACGCCTGCGATAACAGGCAACTTAGAGCCAACCGTCCTTAGTCGATCGGCTAGGCCTTGATAGCTTCGCGCCTCGAAGAAGAATTGAGTTGTAGCGAATGTTGCACCACGCCGCTCTTTTTCAAGTAAGACTGAGATATCTTGTTCAATATCGCGAGATGCAGGATGCACATTAGGAAATGCCGCTACGCCAACTTCAAATCCCATTTCAATTGCAAGACTCACTAATTGGTCGGCGTGGTCAAAACCTCCTGGTGTGCTTATCCAATTGGCACCGGGGCCGCCTTGCGGATCTCCTCGTAATGCAAGTACAGATTTGATTCCTGCCTCTTGATAACTATTGAGAGTTGCTCTCAATTCAGCCTGAGTTGATCCAACGCAGGTCAAATGCGCAACGGTCTTCAATCCCGTTCTCTTAGTAATTTCACGGGTGATTCGAATTGTTCGATCACGCGTGCTACCGCCGGCCCCATATGTGACTGAGACAAAGTCTGGTTTTAGGGGAACCAGCGCCTCAAGGGAAGCCCAGAGTCGCTCTTCGCCGGCGGGATCTTTCGGCGGGAAGAATTCCACTGAGAATGTAGGACTGCCTTGCATATGAGGTGAGGGTACCGTTGCGCCGTGGTTTTGCCGGGGATAACGCAGATTCGTGAAGCGATTGACCGCGAATTAGTCGAATTCACCCAAGCCCGTGCCGGTGAATTGCATTCGATTGATTCTCATCTATCCCTTGTTGCAGATGCCTTGATTGATTTCATTACCGATGGCGGTAAGAGGTTTAGGCCACTCTTTGCTTATCTTGGATATCTAGGAGCTGGCGCCCAACCAAGTAAGAGCGCTATTAAGGCATGCGCTGCCCTTGAGTTGGTACATGTGTGTGCTCTCATTCATGACGATGTGATGGATGGCTCTGATTCGCGCCGAAACAAACCAGCGCTACATCGCAGGTTCCAAGAGTTTCATAAGAAGAACAGTTACGTGGGTGAGGACGAGAAATTTGGTGTCGCCGCAGCAATCCTCCTTGGCGATCTTGCACTTTCCTGGAGCGACCAGATGATTAGTGAATCTGGTATCGACCATAAGCAGGCGGCTAGAGCTGCTCAAACCTTTCACGGAATGCGCGCTGAATTGATGGCGGGGCAATATCTTGATGTTCTAGAGGGCGCGCTTGCTAAATCTGATTTGGAGCGTTCGCGCAAGATTGCCCGATATAAATCTGGAAAGTATTCGATTGAACGACCGCTCCAATTTGGAGCAGCTCTAGCCGGCGCAGATTCAAAATTGCATCAAGTCTTCTCGAGTTATGGTTTGCCGCTTGGAGAAGCTTTCCAACTTCGGGATGACATATTGGGAGTCTTTGGGGATTCAGCGGTTACTGGAAAGCCATCTGGAGATGACATCCGCGAAGGCAAGCGGACGGTTTTGATGGCGCTCACATCTCTTCGTCTAGATCCAGCAGAGCGTTCCAAGTTAGATAGTGCTCTCGGAAGTTCGAGCCTTGATGGCGCTCAAGTCGCGCAGATTCAGCAACTAGTGAAGGATTCGGGGGCGCTAGCTGAGTGCGAAGAGTTAATTGAGCGGCTCCTTAAAGAAGCCCTTGAATCACTCAAGCATCCCGGCCTAAACGAGGAAGTTGCCAACTATCTGCGCGAGATGGCAGTAGCGGCAACCAACAGAAAGAGCTAATAAAAATGCGCACCGTTAAAGGCAAGAGGGATCGCGTACTTATCGTTGGTGCCGGCCTATCCGGCTTGAGTGCAGCGCTAAGACTTGCAGGCAAAGGCCATGAGGTAACAGTTCTTGAACGCGAATCAGTTCCCGGTGGTCGAAATGGATTGTTAAAGAAGAATGGTTACTCCTTCGATACTGGACCAACAGTTCTCACCATGCCATCTCTTATCGAAGAAGCACTTAATTGTGTTGGTGAACGATTAGAAGATTGGTTAGAGCTGAAGCCGCTCTCACCTCTTTATCGCGCTTTCTATGCCGATGGCAGCACCCTTGATGTCCATGCAGATACCGCAAAGATGGAAGATGAGATTGCCCGCGTAATTGGCGGTGACGAGGCTGCCGGCTACCGAAAATATGTCGATTTCGTGACCAAGTTATACAAGTACGAGATGAATGACTTCATCGACAAAAATATCGATACTCCCTTTGATCTCCTTACCCCAAACCTTGCTCGACTTATTGCAATCGGTGGCTTCAGGCGTCTTGCGCCAAAAGTTTCACAATTTTTAAAGGATCCTCGAACTCAACGCGTCTATTCATTCCAGGCTATGTATGCCGGAGTATCTCCGCAACAAGCGCTCGCAATCTATGCAGTCATTGCCTATATGGATTCCGTAAATGGAGTCTTCTTCCCTAAGGGTGGAATGCATGCCCTTCCAAGAGCGCTTGCAGGCGCTGCCACTAAGCATGGTGTGAAGATTCATTACAACTCAAAAGTCACTGAACTGGAAAAGAGTGGCTCACGCGTCAAAGCAGCTATCACCGAAGATGGATCTAGGCACGAGTGTGATGTCATTATTTTGAGTCCAGATCTCCCCGTTGCGTATCGTGAACTTCTAGGAAATGTTCCTCGCAGGGTAAAGCGACTCAACTACTCCCCTTCTTGTGCTGTCTTACTTGCAGGTTCAAGCAAGCGCTACGGACATATTGCCCATCACAATATTCACTTTGGAAAGTCATGGGATGGCGTATTTGAAGAATTAATTGATAAGAAACAGTTAATGAGTGATCCGAGTGTGTTAGTAACTGTCCCATCTCATGATGATCCTGAATTAGCTCCTAAAGGCAAAGAGAGCTATTACGTACTATTTCCAACGCCAAATCTAAGTGCAGATATTGATTGGCGTAAGGAAGCGCCGAGATATCGCGATCAGATGATTAAGACTTTAGAAGAGCGTGGTTACGATGGATTTGGAAGAGCGATTGAAGTTGAGCACTTAACTACTCCACTTGATTGGGAGGAAATGGGTCTTGAAATGGGCGCACCCTTTGCAAGCGCTCATACCTTCTTCCAAACTGGACCATTTAGACCGAGCAATCTGGCAAAGGGATTTGAAAACGTTGTATTTGCAGGAAGCGGAACTCTGCCGGGCGTGGGAGTTCCAATGGTGCTTGTCTCAGGAAAATTGGCTGCGGAGCGAATAATCGGAAATGGATGAACTAACCGCCGCTGGGATAGATAATCCAAAACTTCGCGAGTCCTACCTCGAATGCAAGCGCCTAAATTCAGAGCACGGCAAGACCTATTACTTAGCAACGCTTCTTCTACCCAAAGCGAAGCGTCCTTTTGTTCATGCTCTTTATGGCTTTGCTAGGTATGCCGATGAGATTGTTGATGATCTAGATTCCAAACTTTCGCCGGCTGAGCGAAGGCTTGAGCTAGAAAGATGGAGTCATCAATTACTCCAAGATATAAAGGCGGGACGAAGCGAAGACCACATAGGCCGGGCATTAGTTGATACCGTCCAGCGATTCTCGATTCCAATTTCATACTTTGAAGCGTTCTTTCATTCGATGGCGATGGATTTAGATGTAACGGAATACCAGAGATTTGATGCCCTAATGGAATACGTATATGGATCAGCAGCGGTGATTGGTCTACAGATGGTCCCTATCCTCGGCGCACTTCCAGGTCGCGAAAAAGAGGCGCTGATTGCGGCGGAGAAACTTGGAATCGCTTTCCAATTAGCAAATTTTATTCGTGATGTCGGCGAAGATTTGGATCGCGGCCGGGTTTATCTTCCCCTTGATGAATTGAAACGTTTCGGGGTTGATCGTGCGATGTTAGAACGGCGGACACTCACACCGGAAATTATCGCGGCGCTAAAGTTCCAAATCGAACGGGTCCGTGAGCTTCAACGTGCTGCGAATCAAGGTATCGCTCTGCTCTCTCCCGAATCACGTCCATGTATTGAGGCAGCGAGTGAGCTCTATTGTGGAATTGTCGATGAAGTCGAAAAAATTGAATATAACGTTTTCACCAAACGAGCAAAAACTTCAACCTTAAGGCGAATTCGAGTTGCTCTGCCTGCTTGGTTACGGGCGATTAAGGCGCGTTAGGTTCGTTGAACTCCGCGCCTGCCCCAAAATATCCAGAGCGCCATGGTTAAAGTGACCATTGAAAAACCGAATAAGAGATCTTCAGCCGGTGCAGATGCAATTCGCCACCCAACTATTGCTTCTTCGCTATAGCTCAAGATATTCCTAGAAGTCAGCCACCAATTTGTGATCAGTTGGAAAAAGAGAATGATTGCATAAGCAGTCCAGTAGCCTTTTCGAATCACTAACTTGGTGCGCAAGATAAATAAATCGATCAATATAACTAGAACGACGCTCAAGATTGCAAGTTCGGTATACGTCATTGCTCATCACCAAATTTCCAGTGTCGTTTCTGGGTCCTTACTGCTTCAATTGTCAGCAAAGCTGCAAGCGGGACAACTATGAAGAATAGGAACTCCTCTAATGGAATTCCTTTCGGGCCATAAATTCCAACCACTTGATTCTCATCAAACCACCAATGTCCCTGTGAGACTGCGTAGTAATCCCAAATAAGGAAGATAGCTGCGACTGGGATGATGCTCAGCGCTACTCGCTTAATTCTTAGTAATACCCCCACTTTCAGAAAAATTTCGAGCCAGAACGATCCAATAACAGTAAAAAGAAGCATCGCGAAATATGCGAACTTGAGCACACCGTATGTTAATCTTCATTTCAATCGGGAGCCAAAAGTTGGCTGAGAGGACCTTCGGGTCGACCGTCGTACCAGTTCGATAATGCGAATTGGAAAGGGGTTAAATATGCAGACAATCTTCACAGCTTGGCAATACAAAGTCACCTATTTGGAACTTGCCTCAGTTATAACATCCTTGATTGCAGTCTGGTTGGGTGCAAAGGGAACGCGGTGGGCCTGGCCTTGGTGGGTAATAAGTAGCGCGCTCTATGGGATCTTTTTTTATAACTCCACTTACTACGCGAGCGCAATTCTGCAATTAATTTTTATCTCGGCCGCAATCTGGGGTTGGTTCGGCTGGAAACCAACTGGAGTTGAACCGCGTTACATGAGCGCTAAGGAGAGAGCAACTTGGGTTATTGCTCTGATTTTAGTTTGGGTCATAACCGCACCCGTATTGGCAAACATTGGCGCAGCAGCATCCTGGCCAGACTCCTTACTTCTCGTCTCTAGCGCAATAACTCAGGTAATTATGGTTCTGCAACGAAATGAGACCTGGGTGATGTGGTTCTTGATAGATGCTTTTGGAACTTGGCACTATGCGCGACAGGAGCTTTATTTCACTTCGGTCTTATATGCAATCTTCACCGTAATTGCACTTTACGGCTGGGTACGTTGGCTACAACTTCGAAAATGAATAATCCCTCGCTTGAGGAGATTCTTGATCGTATTTCGAAAACAGAGCAGAAGTCTCCAAATACTAAAACAATCTCGATCGACGGCCCAGCTGGATCGGGAAAGACAACGCTTGCGCGGCGAATCGCTGATGCATTCAGCGAGGGCCCTGTTGCGACTATCCATATGGATGACCTTTACAACGGTTGGGAAGATGCGTTAACAATCCAGCTCACAAGAACATTGGTAAATCAGATTCTCACCCCAATCTCACAAGGTAAAGGATTTAGTTTTCGTAAATATGACTGGCTGCGAAAAGGTTTTGGAGAGTTTCACACGACTCCACTTCCCTCTCTGCTTATTCTTGAAGGCGTAGGTTCTGGTCAAGCATCAACGCGAAAGTTCACCGATGAAGCAATTTGGATCGAAGTAGCAAGCGAAGTCGGACTACAGAGAGTATTGAGGCGAGATGGCGATTACTTGGAGACTGAGATGAGGGTCTGGCAACTTCGTGAGCAAGAGCACTTTCAAAGAGAGAACACTCGCGACTGTGCCACTATCCGAGTTGATGGGAACTTCTTCATCTA
>CAZZIN010000011.1:0-19418 GCA_964654425.1 uncultured Clavibacter sp.
CTCAGGTGCGAAAGTGGCTGCAAGTAGAGTTGCGATAACTGGACCGGATGTAAAGATGACTTCATCTACAAATGCTTCAAATGAGTAAGCAGTGTCGGTGAGCGTCCGATCATCCTTGATTGCATGTAACCAACGCCGGCGAACCATCTGGCCCGAGCCGATGACGAAGGATTCGAATAGAAGAGCTGATGTGAACCAAAATATCGTTGGCGCATCACTCTTAAGTAGGAATACGAAGGCAGCCATAAAAAAGATGTGTAGCGGCGCTGTGATACTCAAAATCCGTCGCTGTCCAAATTGATCAGCAGCTCTAGACCAGAGCGGAGATGCAATGGAGAGCACAATGGAGGCAGCCATAGATAGGGCGCCAGCCATCGAATAAGAATCAGTCTCGGCTACTACAAAAAGCACAATTGCGAGATAAAGCATCGAGATAGGTAATCTCAATATAAAAGCTGCGAGCGAGAATCGCCAGCCACCCTTGACCCTAAAGAGTTTGAGGTAAGGGGAGAGCATGTTGCGAAGTCTACTTGTGATTAGATTCAACCATGACTTCATCAACGCAACTGCTTGAGTTAGCGGAGCAAATCGCTAAAAAAGCTGGTGAACTTTTGATGAGTCGCCCCAGCAACTTCGAACTAGATCAAAAGAGTGGCGTTTTAGATTTTGCAACCCAGATGGATCATGAGAGCGAGAAGTTGATTGTTGCCGAAATTCTGGCCGCGAGACCTGATGATTCGATATTTGGTGAAGAGGGCGCTGATCATCTGGGAACCAGCGGTTACACCTGGGTGATTGATCCGATTGATGGAACTGTGAATTACTTGTATGGAATCCCAGGATGGTGCATCAGTATCGCTGTTAAAGATAGCGAGGGATATGTAGCAGGAGTGGTTCATGCTCCCTCATTTGCGATGACATGGAGCGCAAGACGAGGTGGCGGTGCGACTTGTAATGGCCAACCACTTCGCTGCAACGAGCCAGTTGAATTAAATCGGGCGTTAGTTGCGACTGGATTTGCTTATGATTTGGAGCGAAGAAAACCGCAAGCAGAATTTGTAAGAGAGTTGCTGCCAAGAATTCGCGATGTTCGTCGCATGGGAGCGTGCGCAGTTGATATCTGTATGGTGGCGTCTGGCTCTGTAGATGCGCATTTTGAAGCCGGAGTTAATGAATGGGATTACGCAGCTGCAGGATTGATTGCTCGTGAAGCCGGCGCGAAGTTCGCATTTATCAAGGGGATTTGGGATGGTGAGAAGTACTTTGTTTTGACGGCTGGCCCAACCCTTTTTGCCGCCCTCGCAGAGGCCCTTGCGCCCCACGGATATGACCTTCGCTGACGCTCGGATTTAGCGCCCCAGGGCTCCTTGTGGCAGGATACGCGGGCTAGCAAGTTAAGAACTTCGACTTTAAGGATCCAAATATGAACGTGCTCGATGCGGTAGATGCCGCCTCCCTCCGCAAGGACATCCCTAATTTCCGCCCTGGCGATGAGTTAAAGGTTCACGTCCGAGTTATTGAAGGTAACAAGAGCCGCGTTCAGGTATTCCAAGGCCTTGTGATTTCAAGACGCGGTTCCGGAGTGCGCGAGACGTTCACAGTTCGCAAGATTTCTTATGGCGTTGGTGTGGAGCGCGTTTTCCCAGTTCATGCGCCCGTAATCGAAAAAATCGAATTAGTTCGCAAAGGCGAAGTTCGTCGTGCGAAGCTCTATTACCTCCGTGATCTCCGTGGCAAAGCCGCAAAGATTCGCGAGCGTCGTGGTGGTGAGGATCTGGAGACTATTTACTCTGAGAGCCCAGCTGTTGAGACCTCTGTAGTTGAAGAGAACGCTCCGGAAGTAATTGAAGTAGAAACTCCATCCGCGCAAGAGACTTCCGAGAAGCCACAAGCTTAGGGAATGTCTCCTCGCGCAAAAGGCGGAGCCCTTCGCGAGCTTCCGATTCTTCTTGTCTCGGCGCTAATACTCTCGATGGTCGTTAAGACCTTCTTTGTTCAATTCTTCTATATCCCCTCAGGCTCAATGGAGAACACGCTTCTCGTAAATGATCGTGTAGGCGTAAATAAGTTCGGTGCGATTTTTAGTGAGATAAAGCGTGGCGAAGTAGTTGTCTTTAGAGATCCGGCAGATTGGCTATCGACTCCGATTAATGATGAGGTCGGTCTTCGCCGAATCGCCAAGGATGCCCTTGTATTTGTGGGAGTCCTCCCAGACCCTTCGAAGCAATATTTGATTAAGCGCGTGATTGGCGTCGGCGGCGATCGAGTGGTCTGCTGTAACGCCGAGAATAAAATCGAAGTAAATGGCATACCTATTACCGAGCCATACATCTATCCTGGAGATAAAGCATCCGATAACGAGTTTGATGTGACCGTGCCCAAGAATTTTATCTGGGTGATGGGTGATCACCGGGGTGCGAGCGCTGACTCTAGGTATCACACAGATGATCCAAATAAAGGAATGGTGCCGCTGGATAAAGTTACCGGCCGCGCTCTATTTGTTATCTGGCCATTTTCAAACCTTGGAGTTCTTGAAGTTGGCGAGGATTTGTCGAAGATCCCTGTTAAGAAATGATCGAGGAGCGTCTCCTCAAATCAGGCCTAGTTGCTATTGCCGGGGTCGATGAGGCTGGCCGCGGTGCTTGTGCTGGACCATTAGTTGTTGCAGCCGTCATCTTGAAAGATCCGCAAGATAAATCCTTAACTGACGTGCGCGACTCAAAAGAGTTGACCCAAGAAACTCGGGAAGCTTTGCTGCCGATTATTTTGAAGGCTAGTGCAGCCCACGCGATTATTGAAATCGCTCCTGATGAAATTGATTCAATTGGCCTACATAAATCAAATATAGAAGGAATGCGACGTGCCATTAGCGCACTAAATCCTTGTCCAGATTATGTGTTAACCGATGGTTATGAGATTAAGGGAATCTCGGTTCCGAATCTCGCCGTATGGAAAGGCGACCAAGTCGCAATCACGATTTCAGCTGCATCCATTCTTGCTAAAGTTCATCGGGATCGTTTAATGGTTGCACTAAATAAGACTTACCCGGGTTATGGTTTTGCTGAACATAAAGGTTATGTGACCGGTGCCCACACAGCTGCACTTGAGCGAATCGGCGTATCACCTATTCACCGAAAGAGTTACGCAAATATTGCTCGACTAATAAACAAGTAATCCACAGCTTCAAGAATCTTTCACCTCTTTATTAGCTCGGGACTCTAATTTGCCCCAGTGGCCAAGAGTGAGAGTGCAGCAAGAGTTGGTGAACTTGGTGAGGACTATGTAGCGCAGCGCCTTTTGAATTTGGGTTATCGGATCCTGGATCGAAATTGGCGGATTCGAGAAGGTGAACTTGATTTAGTTGCATTAAGTGAGAGCGGCGTAATCATTTTCGTTGAGGTGAAGACTAGGACAAGCGCGGCATACGGAGATCCGCTAGAGGCGATAGGCGGGGATAAAGCACTTCGCATCCAGAGACTTGCTTTAGCATGGTTAGCAACACACCAGAGATTGGGAAGTAACTATCGGATAGATGCAGCTGGAGTCTTATTGACGCGATCTGGTCAGATCCAACTTGATTATCGCGAGGCGGTTTTGTGAGCCTAGCAAAGGCGGTTGCAATCAATCTAATTGGCCTTAAAGGACAGGTAATAGATATTGAAGTTGATGTTTCTAATGGCCTTCCTTCTTACTCACTACTTGGCCTACCCGATGCGACTCTGACAGAGTCTAGAGATCGGATAAGAGCAGCAATTCTAAATAGCGCTCGAACTTGGCCCAATCGAAAAGTGACTGTCTCACTTGCACCTGCTTATCTTCCAAAGAGTGGCTCCGCCTTTGATCTACCAATCGCACTTGCAATTCTTGCTGCCTCTTCGCAAATTGATCCCATAAAACTAGAGCTGGCGTTTTTCTTGGGCGAACTTGCGCTCGACGGTTCACTCAAACCCATTAGAGGAGTACTTCCAATTCTCATCGCAGCCCGAGAACTTGGTATCAAGAGGGTGATAGTTCCACGAGAGAATTTTCAAGAAGCGGGACTATTAAAGGATTTAGAAGTCATAGCGTTTTCAAATCTAAGTGAGGTTCTTCGTTACCTTGAATTAGGAGAGCGAATCGAAAATCCTCGCTTGATGGAATTGAATGAGGTTTGCACAACTCTTGATATGTCCGAGGTCGCAGGCCACGAAAGCACTAAGTTCGCACTCGAAGTGGCAGCCGCTGGTGGTCACAACTTACTGATGATCGGTGCACCTGGCTCAGGTAAAACGATGTTGGCCGAGCGATTTACAACAATTCTTCCACCCTTAGATGAAGAAGAGTCAATCGAAGTTGCTGGCATCCACTCAATTGCAGGGACTCTAAATGAACGCGACTTACTAAGTGCGAAACCTCCATTCCAAGCCCCCCATCATGCAACGACTATTCCAGCCCTCATAGGTGGCGGCTCAACAACGATTCGCCCAGGTGCATGTTCGCTTGCTCATAATGGAGTTCTCTTCATTGATGAAGCTCCAGAATGTGCGATTGGAATTCTTGACTCACTTCGCCAACCGCTTGAATCAGGCAAAATCACCATCACTCGCGCTGCTCTATCGGCCACATTTCCGGCGCGCTTTATCTTGTTACTTGCTGCTAACCCCTGTCCATGCGGAAGATTTTCGGGCAGAGGTAGAGCGTGCGAATGTTCATCACTTCAAATACGGCGATACCTCGCGAAATTATCTGGACCGCTCTTAGATCGAATCGACCTTAGGTTAAAGGTAGAAGCGCCCACGCGAGCGGAGTTAATCGAATCTTCTAAGTTAACAAGCGCTGTGATGCGAGAAAGGGTGAAGCAGGCAAGAGCAATCGCTGAGGAAAGATTCGTCTCGGAATCATTTAAATTAAATTCACAAATCCCACCAATTCTTCTTAGAGAGAAATTTCGACCAACGAAAGATGCGCTAGCGCTCTTGCACTCTCTGCTTGATAGTGAAGCACTGACTGCGCGCGGATTTCATAGGGCGATTCGAACCTCATGGAGTATCGCTGACTTAGTTGGCCAATCAGTCCCCGGCAAGGACGAAGTCGCACAAGCACTTGAGCTAAGAGTTGGGATAAAGGGAGAGTGAACTCAAAGTTAAGACTCTTTCACGCAATCGACCCGGGTGAGAAGTTCTGGCTAAATGAGTTGAACTCATACGGGCCGGACTTACTAATCGAGCGGATCGAAGGTGACGCCTATGAAGATGGGAAGCGTTCGGTAGCGCGAATCAAAAAGAGATTGACCGAGCGCAACCTTGAATCACTATATGATGAACTTGCACGAGCCGGAGCACAATTTCTAACAAGTGAATCTTCAAATTGGCCTCATCCATTAAATGACCTAGTAGCACCTCCAATTGGACTTGTGTTCAAGGGCACGCTTCCTAAATGCAATGCAGTCGCAATCGTTGGAACACGTAACCCGACCCAATATGGCGCTCGGATTGCAAGTGAGTTTGCATCCGGTTTCTCAGACCGAGCTCTAGATGTAATTAGCGGTGGGGCTTACGGGATTGATACCCATGCACATCGTGGCGCAATCGCTGCTGAAGGAAGAACTACTGCAATTCTTGCATCAGGCATAAGCGTGAGATACCCGGCCGGCAATGAGCGATTGTTTGAAGAGATCTTGGAAAGTGGCGGGCTAATCTCAGAGGTCATGCCCGAAGAACGAGCGAGACCAGAGCGTTTCTTGACTAGAAATAGATTGATCGCTGCACTTTCACGCATGACAATCATCGTTGAAGCTGCATTTCGAAGTGGCTCACTTCGTACTGCGAATGATGCTGCCGAATTGATGCGCATCGTCCTGGCTGTACCTGGACCTATCAACTCTCCGGCTAGCGATGGCTGTCATCGTTTGATTGGGGATAGATGCGCTGAAATCGTCACTTCGGTAGCTGACGCGATGGAATTCATCGGCGAAATGACCTGTACCCTTTGTGGTGATGTCGCATAAATCAGCATTTATATCAATTGTCGGTAGACCTAATACTGGAAAGTCAACTTTAATCAATGCGCTAGTTGGCGAGAAAATTGCAATCACTTCGCATCATCCCAATACAACCCGCGGTGCGATTCGGGGAATCATTTCCGGCGATGAATTCCAACTTGTTCTAGTCGATACTCCCGGTCTTCATAAACCAAAGACGACTCTTGGTAGCGCCTTAAATCAAGTAGTAAGTGAAAGTCTTCAAGATATTGATATCGCAATTCAATGCATTCCCTCCATCGAGGAAGTTGGGGATGGTGACTTATATATTGCAAAGCAGATTGCGGCGCTGAAAAATACAAAGAAGATCTGTGCGGTTACGATGATTGATATGGCAGATAAAGGCGCTCTACCTAAACAACTAATGGCGGTCTCAAGTCTTGCTAAAAAGGCGGGGTTTGAGTGGGATGAAATTGTTCCGCTTTCAGCATTCACCGATACCCAAGTCCAACTTTTAATTGACCTGATGATTAAACATGCTGGCGAAGGCCCTGCTTTCTATCCGCGCGAGATGCGCTCTGACCAAGGGATCGAAAAAGTCATCTCTGAATTAATCAGGGAGGCCGTAATCGAAGGACTCTTTGAAGAAGTTCCACACTCGATTGCAGTCACAATTGATGACTTCTCAGCTCGAGAAGGTAAGGAACTCTTTGATATTCACGCCTCAATAATCGTTGAGCGCGATAGCCAGAAAGCGATCATCATCGGTGCTAAAGGTGCGAACTTGAAGGATGTTGGGACTAGGGCGAGAAAAGAATTAGAGAAGAAGCTTGGGAAGAAAGTTTTCTTATCACTGCTGGTTAAAGTTATGCCAAATTGGCAACGCGACCCCAAAGCGCTATCGAAGCTTGGGCTACTAGGAGACTAATTCAGGCTGGGATTGGTTGAGGGTTAGGGTTTCGACTAGCTAGATATGAACCAGCAAGAACGAGTGGAAGTCCAATTGCGAGTGCAAGTGTGATCTCCTCTCGCAGAATCAAGATTCCAAGAATCACTGCGACGGCAGTATTTGGGTAGACGACGAGTGAAGCACGTGCCGGACCAATCTCAGCAAGAACTAAGAAGAAGACCCAGAACGCAATACCACTACAGATAACACCAAGTCCGATGGTGGCGAGCAATGCTTCGGTGGAAGGCATTTCGTTTGGCCAAGTGCTCAGAGCGAAAGGTGCGAATATCACTGCCGAAATAGTCATCGCTATTCCATTTATTGCAACCCCGGATGTCCCGGGCGCTTTACGCGTAATCATATTAACTGCCCATGCGTAAGAAGCAGCCGCTATCAAGACTTGGGCGAGCGCTGAGAAATTAGCAAAATCAGAAATACTCTCGATACCAACAATTAGAGAAATTCCAATCAATCCAATTGCAATACCGATAATTCGAGTCCGATGAGCCGCAGTTGAATCGCCTGTGTGATGAGCGAAGAGCGTCGCCCAAATAGGTACTGTTGCAACAAGAAGCGCGACTACGCCCGATGAGAGTGACCTCTGTGAATTAGTTATTAGAGTCCAGGGAATGACCATTTCGAGGATGGCGTAGAGCGCGATATATCGCCAATGTTTGAATGCGCCTCTTAGCGTGCCTTCGCGAAGCGCTAACGGAATCAAGAAACAGGCACCAATAACCAGGCGCGAGAACACGATCATCGGAGTTGAGAGTTCTTCGAGGGCAACCTTCATAAATAGGTATGGGACACCCCACAAAAGACCAACCAATGAGAAAAGTAGCCAACCGCGCCGCGACATTAAATGAGTCTCCGATACAGATCGATAGTTGCACTCGCTACTTTATCCCAGCCAAATTCGGCAACAGCGCGCTTACGTCCTTCAACTCCTAACTTCTTTGCGAGAGATTCATCACTAAGAACTCTACTTAAAGAGTTGGCAAAATCTTGCTCGAAAACTTCGCTATTTTGATTTGGCTTCACTAAGAGTCCAGTAATTTCGTCCGCTACAACTTCAGGGATTCCGCCGACGGCAGTGGCTACAACAGCAGTTTCGCAGGCCATAGCTTCGAGATTCACGATTCCAAGCGGTTCATAGATAGATGGACAAGTGAATACTTTAGCTGCGCTCAATAATGTAACAAGTTCATCGTGAGGCAGCATCTCCTTGATCCAAATAACGTTCTTGCGCTCGCGCTGCAATACACCGATTAGCGCCTCGACCTCAGCTCCGATACTTGGTTCATCCGGACTTCCTGCGGCAATAACTAATCCATACTTAGGATCAATTTGCTTCCAAGCCCGAAGTAAATGAGCAAGTCCTTTCTGGCGCGTGATTCGGCCGACAAAGATCGCAAATGGCCCAGTGACGGCGTACTTCTCAAGAACTGCATTTGAGGATTTAGGTTTAAATCTCTCGGTATCAATTCCATTTCTTATCGTTACAACTTTCTTCGGATCGACATCAGGATATGAATTGAGAATGTCACGCTTCATCCCATCACTAACTGAAATGATGGCGGCAGCATTCTCATAAGCTAATTTTTCGACCCAAGAGGAGATGATGTAACCACCTCTGAGTTGTTCTGCTTTCCAAGGTCGAAGCGGTTCGAGGGAATGCGCAGTTACTACATGGGGAATCGAGTAGATCTTGCTGGCAAGGTAACCAGCGAAATTTGCATACCAAGTATGAGAGTGTGCAATAGAAGCGCCTTTTAAATTTAGCGCCATATCGCTATCAATTAGAAGAGTTTGAAGCGCTGGGTTAATGTCAGTAAAAGGTGGTTGCAAGGCATAACCCGTCGCATCACTTCTAGTGGCTCCAAAGCAATGTACTTGGCACTTGACCGACTCGCTTGCATTTAAGGCGGAGACAAGATTTGAAACATGTACTCCGGCACCGCCGTAAATCTCAGGTGGCCACTCCCGAGTGAGGATTGCGACCGACAGGTCCTTCCCGCCCTTCATGAAGCAAGAGTATCGTTCGCTCATGGCGCGCTTAGATCTCCCACTTGGAATCGTGCTTGCCGGTGGTGAAGGAAAACGCTTGATGCCACTTACAGCAGATCGCGCAAAGCCCGCAGTCCCATTTGGTGGTTCATATCGGCTTGTAGATTTTGTTCTTTCTAATCTAGTCAACGCTGGCTTTTTAAGAATTGCAGTGCTAACCCAATATAAGTCGCACTCGTTAGACCGACACATCACGACAACTTGGCGGATGTCGACCCTTCTCGGAAATTACATCACCCCGGTTCCGGCCCAACAAAGGCTTGGACCTCGTTGGTATACAGGAAGTGCCGACGCAATTTTGCAGAATTTCAATTTGATCCATGATGAAAACCCTAAGCATGTGATTGTCTTTGGCGCGGATCACGTCTATCGCATGAACCCAGACCAGATGTATCAGCAGCATCTTCAGACCGGGGCGGGAGTAACAGTTGCTGCAATAAGAGTCAAGCGAAGCGAAGCCTCGCAATTTGGCGTGATTGAACTCGCCGATGACGGCGTGACCATAAAGGCTTTCCATGAGAAACCAAAAGATCCGCCAGCAATGCCGGGGCATCCCGATCTATCTCTAGTATCGATGGGAAATTACATCTTCCGGCGTGATGCGATGGAAGAGGCGCTGATTCTTGACTCCGAGGATGTTGATAGCCGCCACGATCTAGGCGGGAACATTATTCCTGCTATGACTAAGAATGGTCAGGCAAAAGCTTATGACTTCGCGAACAATGTTGTACCAGGAGAGACGGAGCGCGACAAAGGTTATTGGCGCGATGTGGGAACTATAGATTCATATTTCGAAGCGCATATGGATTTGGTCTCGGTTCATCCGATTTTCAATCTTTACAATCGCAGTTGGCCGATTCTTACTAATCCACCATCGCTTCCACCTGCGAAATTCTCTGAACGTGGAATTGCCTTTGATTCCGTTGTGGGCGCCGGTTCAATCATTGCAGGTGGGGAAATGCATCGCACAGTAGCTTCCTACGATGTTCTAGTCGGCCGTGATGCAAAGGTCGAAGGTTCAGTTTTAATGCCATCGGTTCGAATAGGTGATGGCGCACAAGTCAAGAATGCAATTCTAGATAAGAATGTGGTGGTTGAACCTGGAGCAAAGATAGGTGTCAATCTCGAACGAGATCGGGAGCGATTTACAGTCTCAGAAGGTGGAATTGTCGTGGTCGGTAAAGGCGTGACGGTAACTCGTTAGATCTCGCCTCGCTCTAGCGCTTCAATAACATAGTCGCCGCGCTTTATAGTTCCCTCTAAATCACTCAACTTTTTCATTCCATTTAACTGTTGAAACATCCGATGGTTCTTTTTGAATCGCTCCCCATTTCGCGCGAGGTAGTGCCAATATAAAGTAGTGAATGGACATGAATCTTCCTCTGCCCGCGTTTTAGGGTTGTACTCGCAATCACCGCAATAGTTCGACATTCTCGAGATATAAGAGCCACCTGCGATGTATGGCTTAGTCGACATCCGGCCACCATCGGCATGCAAGCTCATTCCAATCACATTAGGGACCATCACCCAATCAGTTGCATCTATGAATACTTCGCGCATCCAAGATAGGAATTGAGCGGGATCAATATCGGCGAGCGCTGCAAGATTACTTAGGACCATCAAGCGGGGAATGTGATGGACCCAGGCACGTTCCTCAATCTGTGTAATGGTTGAAGCGACGCAGTTCATCTTGGTTTTTGATGAATCTTGAAATAGGGGAAGAAGGTCGCGCTTTGAACCGAAAGTATTTGAATCACGGTATTCATTTCCAAAGAGCCAATAAATTCCATTTATGTACTCTCGCCAACCGATTACTTGCCGAATGAATCCCTCACAGGAAGAAATTGGAACGCCACCTTTTCGGTATCGCTTCATTGCTTCAGTTACTACTTCATCGGCCGTAATTAATCCGACATTTAAATAGGTACTTAGGAGTGAATGATGAACCGCCCAGGATTCTTTTGTCATTGCATCTTCAAAGGGACCAAAATCTTTAAATGAATCGGTTAAGAAGCGCTTTAGTTGTGTAAGTGCAGCCGTTCGAGTTGTGCCCCAAGTGGTATCTGCGATTTTGCCAACTAGTTCAAGTGCATCTAGTTCTTCGATTACTTCTTGATCAATATCATCTCTCTGGTGCACTGGATACTTCGGCCACCTGTAGCCGAGCTTGGGCGGCGGAAGGCGATTTTCTTCATCAAAGTTCCAAGCTCCACCTTCAGGTTTATCTCCGTCCATAAGTAGATCAAGTCTGGTTCGTTGCCAACGGTAGAAGTTCTCAAGCTTCAATGACTTCTGAGAATTTGCCCAACTTGTGAAATCTGATCGAGAGGTTATGAAAAAATCATTTTCAACAAAGCGGATTCCAATCCCAGAAAGTGACTCAGTCAATCGATATGAAGAAGGTTCAGCGGCGACCACTTCTGAGTACTTGGGGCTAAACTGCTTGATTCCAGTCGCGGTATCTGCGGCTCTTAAGTAGTGAACTACAAATCCTTCAGAGCGAAGTTCTTCGGCGAAATGTCGAGCGGCTGAGAGCAAGAAGAAAATCCGTTGTTTATGCCAACGGGCTCCACGCAACATCCTTTGGCTTTCGACGAAGAGGATCTCGTGCGATTTTGGATTCGCCCCTTTGAGCGCGCCCTTATTTCGATTTAGATTGTCGTGAGCAAGATAAATAAGGGACTTTGGCATCACGAAAAGGGTAGTGGGGACGAGGTAGAATCGCGCTCTGGATCAGAGTTGATCAATCCCTTCGGCAATCGGAGAAGTTCACTTATGCGTTTTGGTGTGCTCACAGGTGGTGGCGACTGCCCCGGCCTTAATGCGGTAATCCGTGCGGTAGTTCGTAAAGGCGAAAAAGAATTTGGCTACGAGTTCATCGGGTTTCGTGATGGCTGGAAGGGCCCACTAGAGGGTCTGACAATGCCTTTAAATATAAAGGCAACCCGCGGAATCCTGCCTAGAGGCGGAACAATTCTTGGTTCCTCGCGCACTAATCCCTTTAAGATCGAAAATGGCGTAGAGCGCATTAAAGAGAATTTAGCGAAGATGAATGTCGATGCGCTTATTGCAATCGGAGGGGAAGATACCCTTGGCGTTGCAACGAAACTTGATGCGCTTGGCGTAAAGGTAATCGGCGTTCCTAAAACGATTGATAACGATCTTAACAATACTGATTACACATTTGGATTTGATACCGCCGTAAATATTGCGGTTGAAGCGATTGATCGCCTTCACACAACTGCTGAATCACATCATCGGGCGCTAATTGTGGAAGTAATGGGACGTCATGCTGGTTGGATCGCACTTCACTCAGGTCTTGCCGGCGGAGCATCTTGCATTCTCATCCCGGAAGTCCCATTTGATATCGAAAAGGTATGCAAGTTAGTTGAATCAAGATTCCAACAGTCCTACGCTCCTATCGTTGTTGTAGCTGAAGGTGCGCTACCCAAAGATGGATCTATCGTCACCAAAGATGGCTCACTAGATGCATTTGGCCATGTAAAGCTCTCAGGTGTCGGCGAATGGTTGGCAAAAGAGATTGAGTCAAGAACGGGGGCTGAGGCACGTACCTCAATCCTTGGACATATCCAACGCGGTGGAACTCCAACAGCATTTGATCGAGTACTCGCAACAAGATTTGGAATTCATGCCATCACAGCGGCACATGAAAGCGATTGGGGCAAGATGGTGGCACTTCACGGAACTGAGATTAAACGCGTGCCACTTGCCTCAGCTACAGAGAAACTAAAAACCGTAGATCCACGCTTGCTAGCAGAAGCGGAAGTCTTCTTCGGTTAATCAAGTAGCGCCGAGCCGACGCACTTACCTAACCTTGGTTCCCATGACCTCCCCAATCGAGAGCCTCTTCGATACATCGCTGAGCGCTGCTCAGCAACCTAATTGGCCCGATAAGACTCGCCTTGAGTCCGCCGTTAAAGAGTTGCGCACTCTGCCACCACTTGTTTTCGCTGGTGAGTGCGATAACTTAAAAGCCAAAGTTGCCCAAGCTGCGCGCGGTGAAGCATTCTGGCTACAGGGAGGGGATTGTGCCGAGACTTTCGTAGGCGCAACAGCAGACTCAATTCGCAATCGCATCAAGACAATTCTCCAGATGGCGGCGGTACTTCAATATGGCGCCAGCATGCCGGTCATCAAAGTTGGACGGATGGCGGGACAATTCGCAAAGCCAAGAAGTAATGACATTGAAAAGCGTGGTGAAGTTTCACTTCCCGCTTATCGCGGTGATGCAGTCAATGATCTCGAATTCACATTAGAGGCTCGTACCCCAGATCCTTCAAGATTAGTAAAGGTTTATCACACCTCATCGGCCACCTTGAATCTCGTTCGCGCATTCACCCAAGGCGGTTTTGCTGACTTAAGGCTTGTGCATGAATGGAATAAAGGCTTCGTCAAGGATTCGAGTGCGGGCGCAAAATACGAAGCGCTAGCAAAAGAAATTGGACGCGCGCTCGATTTCATGCGCTCGGCCGGAATCAATCCGGAGGAGTTCAAAACCGTTGACTTCTATTCATCACATGAAGCGCTAATCCTGGAATATGAAAAAGCGCTGACGCGCATTGATTCACGGACCGGCCTGCCCTACGACGTATCGGCTCACTTCATTTGGATTGGTGAACGTACACGTCAATTAGATGGCGCTCATATCGATTTTGCCAAAAAAGTTAAGAATCCGATTGGTGTGAAACTTGGACCTAAGACCACTATTGATGAAATGCTCAAATTGATGGAGGTTCTGAATCCAGACGAAGAACCAGGTCGTCTTACATTCATAACTCGTATGGGCGCGAAGAACATTCGAACTGTTCTGCCGCCACTTGTAGAGGCGGTGAAGAAGAGCGGCCGAAACGTGCTCTGGGTATGTGATCCCATGCATGGAAATACTTATGAGTCGCCAACTGGATTCAAGACTAGAAGTTTTGATGAGGTATTAGATGAGGTGAAGGGATTTTTTGAAGTTCACCTTGCGAAGGGCACTCATCCGGGCGGAATTCATATTGAACTAACTGGCGATGATGTAACTGAGTGTGTAGGTGGGGCAGCTGAGATTTCCCACGAGGACCTTGCCATGCGCTACGAGACGGCATGTGACCCGCGGCTGAACCACACCCAATCCCTCGAGCTAGCCTTTCTAGTAGCCGAGATGCTCCGCGATACCAAATAGCTCCACTATCCCAACTCAATTTCCAGGCGTAGGCTCGCAACATGTTGAGCCGTTCCACTGTGAAGACTCCAATCGGGACGCTCTACCTAATTTCTCATGAACACTTATTACTTGCTTCGGGATTTTCTAATTTTAAAGACTTAAGTGCACAACTCGAGGCAGAAGATCAAAATCGCAGCACTAAAGAAGTGAAAAGAATTCCTATTGTCACCGATTTAATTGAGGATTATTTGAATGGTGATTTGAAAGCATTGGATGGAATTTCAGTGCGCCAACCGGGGGAGAGATTCTCCCAATCAGCTTGGAAGGCGATGCGAAAAGTCTCACCAGGAAAGACAATTTCGTATGGTGAATTAGCCAAGCGTGCGGGTTCCCCAGATGCTGTTCGTGCTGCTGGGAGTGCTTGTGCACGCAACCTAGTTGCACTCGTCGTGCCCTGTCATCGGATTGTTAAGACCGGGGGAGCGCTAGGAAATTATGCGTATGGACTTGATGCTAAAGAATGGCTACTTAGACACGAAGGCGCGCTGAAGTAAATCTGAAAGAACTTTAATTGCCTTCTCGATACCGGCATCATCAACATCAAGATGGGTAACAAGGCGAACATATTTTGGCCCAAGTGCGCTAACCCAAACCCCGGCTTCGCGTGCCTTTAGTGCAAATTCAGATGCTGACCAGTCCGATCCTGTTAAATCAAGTCCAACAATGTTGGTCTCAATCTCACCTGGATTCACAGTCGTGGCAACAACAGAGTTACAGGCAATCGCCAACCTCTTCGCCCGAGTGTGATCTTCAGCCAATCTTGCGATGTTCTTGTCTAAAGCAAAGTGTCCAGCCGCAGCCAAGATTCCAACTTGGCGCATTCCGGCTCCATAACGCTTGCGCCATACTCGAGCTGCGCTGACTCGCTCTTTTGTGGAGAGCATCAACGAGCCAACGGGCGCTCCAAGGCCCTTTGAGAGGCAGACACTTATTGTTTCAAAATATTTTCCGTACTCTGCAAAAGATACGCACGATGCAACATGTGCATTCCAAATACGCGCGCCATCAAGATGCAACTTTAATCCCAGAGAATTCGCTACAGAAGCGAGCCTCTGTATCTCCGCTATTGGTTGGACTGTTCCGCTCCCAAAGTTATGCGTATTCTCAACAGCAATTGCGGTAGTGGAAACTAGGTATGGACCCGAATCTGGACGAGCTAGTTCGAGCGCTTGATCAGCATTTAGAAGTCCTCTTGGCGCCGTCCAAGTCCGGGTTGTGATTCCACTAAATGTAGCCGCAGCACCCAATTCAGCGCGGACAATATGTGAATTACTCTCACAAAGAAGTTCCTCGCCTTGCCTTACTAAAGTGCGAATAGCAAGTTGGTTGGCAAGTGAACCACTTGGCGTGAAGACCGCAGCCTCTTTTCCAAATAGCGCCGCGACTCTCTCTTCAAGTGAATTGACGGTTGGATCATCGCTATAAACATCATCGCCAACCTCAGCTCGCATCATCGCTTCGCGCATTGCACTAGAAGGGCGCGTTACCGTGTCAGAACGAAGGTCAACGATCATTTGTCACCGGTGTAACTTTTGGTTGCACAATCATTATCATGGCAATGAGAACCATACTTCCGCCCACCGCAATCCGTAAAGTCAGCGGTTCCGCTCCGAGCAAGACTGAGAATAGCGCCGCAAATACAACTTCCATAGTAAGTATTACCGCCACCTTGGTTGCTGAGATACGAGCCTGGGCCCAGGTTTGTATGACAAAAGCGAAGAAAGTTGCAAATACTGCGGTAAAAATTATTACTCCCCAGACTTGCTGGTCAGGCGGAGCTACGTAACCATTCAGACCTGCAGGTATTCCAGAGACGATTGCGCAAGTTGTTAGTTGCACGAAGGTAAGTGCATAGGCATCAAATTTATTGCTCCAACGGCTTAGAAGAAGTATGTGAGCTGCAAAGAGAAGTGCAGAGATGAGAACAAAGAATTCTCCAGTCCCAATCGACCATCCTGTTACCGAAAGCACGGCTAGCCCAGCCGTGGCTAGAACAATGTAAAACCAAGCTTGGATAGTTAGCTTTTCTTTTAATACCAAGGCAGCAATCAATGGAGTTAGGACAACATAAAGGCCAGTAATAAAGCCGGTGATTGCAGGCGTAGTTCGATCAAGCCCTAGGGTCTGGAAGATGTAACCAAGTCCGAGCGCTGAACCGATTATCGAGCCCTTAGTGAGGATTTCACGATTCAACTTCTTGATCATTCGAGGATTAACAATCAACATCACAAGGGCGGCAAAGATAAAACGGGAAAGAAGAAAGCTATACACGTCCTGTTGATCCAAGATGTCCTTCATCCAGACAAAGGAGATTCCCCACATTGCTGCAACTGCTAGGAGTGCCCAAGGAGCAAGCAATAAAGCCACTACTTATCTCGCATCTTTTTTAATAGAGTTACTTCGCGTCCATGTTCAGGTTCCTCACCCGGAGTCTCAAGTATTAAGGGTGCGTTCACAACAGCAGGATGAGCAAGTAGCTCCTCAAATGGCTTGGTACCAATCTCGCCTTCTCCTAAATTCGCGTGGCGATCTTTGAGCGAACCTAGAACATCCATCGAATCATTAGCGTGAATGAGTTGTATTCGCTCCTTGTCTGCAATTTCCACTAGTAAATCAAGGGTCGCTTTCATTCCACCCTTGGTCTTGATGTCATGTCCCGCGGCGAATACATGGCAGGTATCTAGGCAGACACCTACCTTGGGATGCCACTCGAGGGCTTCAAAGTAATTATTGAGATCTTCAAGCTTCTTTACTAATGATTGTCCTTGCCCTGCGGTCGGCTCAAGAAGTAACCAGGGATCATCTTCATCTAATTTCTCCAGTATCGGCATGACTCCACTTCTTATCTGTTTCCAAGCCTTTGGCACATGCGCTTCATCAACTGCAGAACCAGTATGAATCACGACACCAAGCGCTCCAATTTCTCGGCCACGCTTCAATGAATAAGCCGTGGAAGCAACCGAGTTCTTATACGTAGCCTCAGTTGGGGAGCCAAGATTTATCAAGAATGGAGCATGCACATAAGTCTCTATATCCAATTCGCGCGCCTTGCTTCGAAATGCGGCATCAGCCTCAGGATTAGATTCTGGCATCGCCCAGCCTCGAGGATTAGATGCGAATACTTGAATCGCTTCTGCCTTTATTGTCTCGGCGTATTGGATCGAACGCTTCGCCATCCCACCCGAAGTTGGAACGTGGGCGCCGATTCGAGGACGATTGCTTGTCCGACTGGAGCTCTTACTCACCTCCTCACCCTACTGTGATTGTCACAGTGGAGCCACGCTTCACCTTACTGCTGACCTTCGGCACGATATTCGTCACAACCTTGACTTTCTTAGCGCCAACTTTTTTGACCAGAACCTTTAAGTCGAGATCCTTTAGCGCGGCTACGGCTTTGGCCTCAGTGAGTGCAAAAAGATTTGGTATGAATACAAATTCAGTGCCTTTCGAAACAATCAGAATTACTTTGCTTCCTTTATCAGCCTCACCGCTACCTGGGGTCTGGGATACAACGGCCCCAGCTGGAAGGTCCTCGCTGAAAATATATTTGGTATCAACTTCAAAGCCCGCCTCAACTAATTCGTTGAGCGCCTGTTCGCCACTCTTACCTTTGTAATCAGCAAGGGCAAGTTGTTCAACACCTTTTGAAACATAAAGGGTTAGAGAGGTATCTCGCTTAACTCGCTCACCACTTGTGGGAGCAGTTCTCATAATCAAACCTTTACCGATTTCGGACGAGAACTCTTCAATAATCTCACCAACAACAAGTTTGTTCTCCTCTATCAAGCTCGAGGCGACTTCTGGCTTTAGCCCAACAAGATCCGGGATGATGAAACGCTCTTTACCTTTTGAGACTGTAACTACAACAACACCGTTGGGATCAACTCGACCACCGCCAGCTGGATCTGAAGTAATGATTTTTCCCTCAGCAACATCCTCACTGAACTCTTCTCTGCCTATCTTTAGATTGATACCAAGGTCTGCCAGTTCTGCTTTCGCACTCTTTACCGTATATCCAGCAAGTGATGGGATCTGCACTTTCGATCCTGGGCCAGCCAATATGTACCAAGAAGAAGATATAAGAATGAGTGCAACGAGAGCAGCAATCCGGCGATTTCGTTTTACGCGAGGTGAGATCTTTCGATTCGGCTTCTCCTTCTTTTGCTTAGCCATCTCGTCCTCTTTCTGCGCTTCCTGGGCTGGTTTTGGCGATTCTTTCCGACTGCTCTTGGTTCGCTCCCTGACCGGGGCTTTGATTGGTATCGGTGGTAAATCTAGTTCAAGACTCAATTGTCGCTTACGAGGGTCAAGCTTTTCAGAAAGCACTCGTAATTCTTCCAGTAAAGCGCCGCCATCTGCGGGTCTCTTATCTGGATTAACATCCGTAGCGCGAAGCACAAGCTCATCTACTTCCGGTGTGATCGTATTATTCAAGGATGAAGGTGCAGGAATGCGATCATTAACATGTCGGATGGCAATTTGAACCGGATCTTCGCCTTGGTACGGCTTCTGACCAGTAAGTAACTCGAATAGAACAATGCCAAGTGAATAGATATCACTTCGAGCATCCGCGATACCTCTTTGAACTTGTTCGGGAGATAAGTAAGAGACGCTGCCAAGAATGACACTCGACTCGGCAGTCATCGTGCTGCCAAGAAGTGCACCTCTTGCTAAGCCAAAGTCAGCAATCTTGATTCGGCCCTCTTTTGATACCAGGATATTTTCAGGTTTTATATCTCGATGAACAATCCCCAACTTATGTGCAGCGGCAAGAGCACTTGCGACCGGCATAATTATCGGCAAAACCTTTTCAATAGATAGACGGCCCTGCTCGATTAGGTAATCTCGAAGCGTTGCTCCCTCAATCAATTCCATGACGATGAATACACAGGGTGTTCCGCCCTGGTTCCAACCTTGATCCAACACAGCGACGATATTTGGATGTGAGAGCGACGCAGCGGCTTTTGCCTCGCGGATAAAGCGTTCAACAAACTTCTCATCTTGAGCGAGGTGCGGGTGCATGATTTTTACCGCGACTTGTCGATCTAAGCGAAGATCTAGCGCTGCATAAATCGTCGCCATTCCACCCGAGGCAACGATGCGATTTAACTTGTAGCGTCCATCAATTACTTCGCCAGTTAAATCAGACACGACGTAATTTTAGATGAAGAAGTTCCCATCAACTCGGATAGTGGCACAGTCGCGAGTGTTCTCTC
>CAZZIN010000012.1:0-17520 GCA_964654425.1 uncultured Clavibacter sp.
TCGCCCATGATGAAAGATTTGGAATCTGGGGCGGACTCTCAGAGCGTGAGCGTCGTCGCCTAAAGCGCCGACCTGCGTAATCTTCTTTCCTGATCTTCTAACTTCTTTCAAGGCGGTGAGATGCCGACTTCAATCTCAAATTCTTTACGCTCTCGTCATCATGTAACTGCAATACTGGTTTCACATGATGGCGCAACTTGGTTGCCCGAAGTCGTTGCATCATTGGCCAAGCAGAAACATGAGATTGATCAACTGATCGCCGTAGATACCGAGTCAAAAGATGAGTCACTTCGACTAATTCGCAATGCAGGTATTCAAGCCCTTTCTGCACCAAGGGATACTGGCTTTGGCGCTGCAATTGAAATTGGATTAGCAAGTCCAAGAATTAAGCGAGCGCCTGATGGCGTGACCGAATGGATCTGGTTGATTCATGATGATTCAGCGCCTCAAGCAGATGCGCTCCTTAATCTTCTGATTGCAGCAGATGAGAAGCCGAACGTAGCTCTAGTTGGACCCAAATTGCGCGGTTGGTATGACCGCAATCATCTCTTGGAAGTCGGAGTGAGTATTGCGGGCAATGGTGCGCGCTGGACTGGACTTGAATTTCGCGAACAAGATCAGGGTCAGCATGACGGAATCCAAGAAGTTCTTTCAGTCAGTACTGCGGGCGCTCTCGTAAGGCGTGATGTATTTGAAGAGCTCGGTGGCTTCGACAAAGAGCTATCCCTCTTTAGAGATGATGTAGATCTTGGTTGGCGAATTCATACCGCAGGCCACACTGTGATCATTGCGCCTAGTGCGATTGCTTTCCATGCCGAAGCTGCCGCCAATGAACGCCGCGAAATAGATGTGACCGATGCCTTTCTTCATCGACCGCTATTGCTTGACCGTCGCCATGCTGCGTATGTACTTTTGGCTAACTCGTCTTTTTGGCTTCTGCCTTTTATTGCCTTTCAACTGTTGAGTTCAGCTTTATTGCGTTCAATCGGTTATCTGCTCGCCAAACTTCCCGGTTATGCGCTCGATGAGTTGGCTGCAGTCGCGTTAGTAATTTTCCAACCACAGGACTTGATTAAAGGTAGACGAGCGCGCAGATCGACCAGATTGGTCTCTTCACGGACCGTGGCTCGTTTCATCCCTCCTCGAGGTCAGCAGATTGCGCTAACAATTGAGAAGACTCGCGATGCTTTAGTGCGCGCTTGGCAAAGGACTGCACGTAACGGCGTAGATGCAGCTAAATTCGAATCAGCCACATCCTCCCTTGATTTCAGCGAAGAAGTGGCTCAAAACGCTGATATCGAATTAGTAAGGACGCCATCACTTGTTCGCTCCATAAGAGAGCGTCCAGCGCTAACTTCTTTCGTTCTAGTTTTCTTAGTTTCTTTAATAGCTTTTCGCGGACGTTACTTTGATTTAGTTGGTGGCGCACTGGCGCTTGCTCCCGCAAATGGGCTAGATCTACTTCGGCAGTATGTCGACTCTTGGCATGTGGTTGGTTTAGGTTCAAGCGCCAACATGCCCCCGTGGATGGCGCTGCTCGGAATCTTCACTCTTCTGACTGGATTCAACGCAAAGTTATTCATCTCGCTTCTATTCGTTCTTGCAACGCCTTTGGCTTTCATCGGCGCATATCGCTTGGCTCGGAAATTCACTGACCTTTCCTATCTTGCAATCGGCGCCGCGTTGCTTTACTGCTTCGCACCGCTAGCCCTTGGCGCCCTTAACTCAGGACGCCTCGGAACTGTTGTTTTATTTGTTATTGGTCCGTGGTTGATGAGAGCGTTACTTGGAATTGAAAATCTTGAGGCTCTTGGTTGGCGAAAGATTTGGTGGCTAGCCATCTTACTCACCATCGTTTTTGCATTCTCTCCCATTACCTTTATGGCAGTCTTGATCTGGCAATTTTTGTTGGTGATTTTGGATGTTGTCGCATTTAATAAGAGGAGCGATACTGAAGGATCTGTGACCTTAACTAAAGAACAGTTTGATAATCGCAACATTCGCCGAGTTGCTATCGCAGTTGCGCCAGCAATAGTCCTTGCTCCTTGGTCATTAGAATTGTTACTTCATCCCTCTAGAATCCTGATCGACCCAGGTTTGAATATTGCCGGAGGCGAAGTACTCTCGATCCTTCTCACAAATCCGGGTGGCATTGGTGCACCGCCATTCTGGCTGGTCCCATCCATCTTCTTCATCTCCATCATCGCGATATTTGTAAGTAAGACTGCTCGCCTTGGGGAAGTTGCATTATTTTTCATTGGCCTGGCAACGATTTTGGGCTCACGCCAAGTAGGAGGCCACGGGCAATTTATCCCCGAATCTCTCTGGGTAGGAAGTTTGTTGGTTATTCCAACGCTTGCGGCAGTACTGGCGGGCGTGGTGATGGTTGATCAATATCTTCCTAAGATCTCAGCGAGCGCCATCGATTATCGCCACTTCTTGCTGGGAAGCATCTCGCTTCTCTCCATAATCTCTCTACTGGGATCGATTACCTGGTGGATTGGCTCAGCAACGAGCGCGCCACTTCAAAGTAAGAAGTCATCTGCACTACCAGCTTTTCTAAGTGCGGAAGCTCAGACACAGGAACGTTTTAAGACTCTAGTTATTAGAGCATCCCAGCAAGAGACCACATTTTTCGTTGCTAGAGATCGGGATCTCCATCTAGGAGAGGCCGATGTAACTACGGGACTATCTCCTGTCGTGAACCGAGCAATCGTTGATCTAGTTACTGGTGCTGGTATCGACTCGAGTCAGATCATGGCCGAATTCGGAATCAAATATGTATTCTTAGCTCGACCGTTTAATAAGGATTTAGTGCGAACCATTGATGGCGTTGGTGGTTTTACAAGAGCCTCCAAGACATCTGAAGGCATAACCTGGAAAGTTGCTGGAGCTCTTGCGCATATTTCTTTCCTCTCAATAAGTGGTGAGTATTTTGCACTTCCGAGTGGTCCAATAGGAGCAACAGGTTCCTTGCCCTCTGCAGGGACAGTCGTTATCACTGAGAAATATGATGGACGATGGCGAATGTTGGTAAATGGAAGAGAAATCGAAGCACAGGAAACTGATAGCGGAGTTCCCCGGTTCGTAGTCTCAGAACCTGGCGAATTCATCATCTATCACGATGGTACTGAACGTCGCGCTTGGGTATCACTCCAGATAATCACTGTAACTACTTTGCTAATCCTCGCGCTCCCTGCGCGCCGGCGCCGCAGCGAGATGACTTCGGAGGAGATCTCATGAAAGAGACTCGGGCGGCTTTTGCACTCCTGTTCTTCATAATTGCAGGACATATCGCCTATTTACTTCCTCAGGTAACAACAAAACAGGAACTAAGTCAGAGTTACTCGATAACTACATGCCCGGGCCCCGTCAATCAAGCTAGCGCTACGGCGCTAATTCCCTCGAAGAAAGTCGGGATGCGCGAATTAACGAGGCGAAACGCTGAATTTTCGCTTCCAACTAGCGGAAACATATCTTTATCACGAGGAGCGATAGTTGTTGCAGGCAATCCCACAAATTCTTGGACTATTCAAACTAAGTCAAAAAAGTGGACGAGCGCCGTCACTTGTGCACCTGGCGCAACAACTTCATGGTTTGTGGGTGGCACTGCGAATGTTACGAGTCAAGGCAAGATCATCTTGGCCAACAGTGGCTTAAGCGATGCAGTTGCTGCCCTAACCGCATTCTCCGAGAACGGGCCTAGCGAAGCGATTAATGTGACGGTAAAAGCTCTAACCGAGAAAGAGATTCGAATCGATTCGCTCCAACCTGGCTCAGATCGGTTGGTAGTTAGAGTTGATGTAGTAAGTGGTCGACTCACGAGTTTTATGACCGATGAGAGAGTGAGAGGCCTCAACAATATCGGTGGCGACTACGTATCACCGATTTCAGTTCCAAAGAATGAATTGAAGATTGCCGGATTGCCTGCATCTTTTGGCGATACAAGCAAAGTTACCCACACATTAAGGGTCATGAGTACGGATAATGTTGATACAAATCTCTCGGTCGAAGTAATCTCAAGGGATGGAGTTTTTGTTCCCGTCAGCTTAGATTCAATTCCAATCAATGCTGGTGAAGTGGTTGATGTTCCCTTAGCTGGATTGGAATTAGGCAAGGGCTCATTCGGAGTTAAAGTCTCGGCCAGCTCACCTATCGTTGCGGGGATACTCACCGAAGTGAGAAGCGGTGCGATATCAGACTTTATGTGGAGCTCTGCTTCACCTTCATTTGATCGAGTAAGTTTCAATATCTATGGGCTTGAACCCCTTGTCACATTTGTAGGCGATCAAATAAAGGTAGCTATCGAATGGCGCGATAGGAACGGAAAGGTGCGGCGCAACTCCCTTATTGGTGAGGAGATCGTTAATTGGCGTGTACCGGCAAATGCAAGATTGATATCGATCTCTACTCGATCTGAGGTAAGTGCTGGAATGTCTTGGCTCACAAGCGATGGCGTCGCCCATCTACCGATTGAAAGTTCTGCATCTCTAGAGAGCGCTGCCCGTCCGCGAGCGGATATCGCCGTAATTCAACCAAGGTCTTAATCCCACAA
Organism: uncultured Clavibacter sp.; assembly: GCA_964654425.1. Classification (GTDB taxonomy): domain Bacteria; phylum Actinomycetota; class Actinomycetes; order Nanopelagicales; family Nanopelagicaceae; genus MAG-120802. Next base: position 4,556 of record CAZZIN010000012.1, read on the forward strand.
TTACGAGAGAAGCCCACTAATCTCGCGCTATGTCTTCTAGTTCCTCTACACCCGGGACTGCGCGTAGGCCCAGTGGCGCCGGACGACGTTGCTCTAAGAGCGGTTGTAATGAAAGCGCCGCCAAGACTCTGATCTACATCTACACAGATTCCACAGCAGTACTTGGACCACTTTCGACTTACTCCGAGCCACATTCATTTGATTTCTGTAACTCTCATAGTGAGCGATTGACAGTTCCGCGCGGCTGGACGGTGATTCGTCACGAAGATGGCCAAGTGCGAGAAGAACCAAAAGCCGAGGATCTTATGGCGATTGCAGATGCAGTAAGGGAAGTCGCTAACCAAGACCCTGCACCGCGTAAGCAGCAACCAGAAGTTGGCAGAAGAGGACATCTTCGTGTCCTACCAACGCAAGAGTAGAACGCATCTCGAGACTCCGGGCAATAATGGATAGCGCTGTAGTTCAAAAGATAATCAAGGCTTATGACATTCGTGGCCTCGTTGATGGTGAGTTGACCGAAGAGTTTGCGTTTTCGGCCGGAGTCGCTTTTGCAAGATTTCTAGAGATTTCACGTGAACCAGCAACTGTAATTATCGGCGAAGATATGCGACCTTCTTCATCAGATTTGGCAACGGCATTCGCCGATGGGATTAATTCGCAGAGTTTTGATGTAATTAGAATCGGTTTAGCATCAACGGATCAACTCTATTTTGCATCTGGCTCGCGCAATCTTCCGGGAGCTATGTTCACTGCGAGCCACAATCCAGCTGAGTACAACGGCATAAAACTCTGCTTGAGTGGCGCTCGGCCGATTGGTCAAGAATCTGGACTGGCTTGGATAAAGGCCGAGATTCTCAAAGGTGCCGCACTTCCCTTGCGCACCGTTGGGAAAGTCCATCAAGCCGACCTACTCGAAGATTACGTCGATTTCCTATTCTCACTATTCAGTAAGGAAACCTTCGCTCGAGACTTCAATGGTCGCCCGTTGAAGATTGCAATCGACGCAGGTAACGGGATGGGCGGACATACCGCGCCGGCCGTAATGTCGCGCATAAATGCGCAAGTAGAACAGCTTTACTTTGAACTTGATGGGAGTTTTCCAAATCACGAAGCGAATCCGATTGATCCAAAGAATGTAGTTGAGCTTCAAGATCTTGTTTCGAAAACTGGTTCTGACATCGGACTTGCATTTGATGGCGATGCCGATCGTTGCTTTCTTGTTGACGAGCGGGGAGATTTGGTCTCACCATCAGCCTTAACCGCTCTTATCGCCGACAGGGAATTGAAGAAAAATCCAGGAGCAGCAATCATCCATAACTTAATTTGCTCTCGAGCGGTCCCTGAAGTAATCAAAGAGAACGGCGGAGTTGCGATAAGAAGCAGGGTAGGGCACTCATACATAAAACAGTTGATGGCAGAAAAATCAGCAATCTTCGGTGGCGAACATTCCGGCCACTTCTATTTTAAAGATTTTTGGCGAGCAGATTCTGGAATGTTGGCGGCCTTGCATGCGATAGCGGCTCTTCTAGATTCCCAAGTAAAACTCTCAGATCTTCTAAAGTCTTATAACCGATACTTCCTCTCCGGTGAGATCAACACCAAGGTTGATAACCAGCAAGGGGCAATAGAGCAAATCAGGTCCCACTTTGGCAATGCGAGTGAGGAACTTTCCTTTGATGAGCTAGATGGCCTCACCGTATCTGCAGATAAGTGGTGGTTTAACGTGCGACCCTCAAATACTGAGCCGCTATTAAGGCTCAATGTGGAGGCTGAAACAAGCGCGAAAATGGAGCAGTTAAAGGCTTCAGTCCTCGAGTTGATGCGCTAACGAGTAAACTCGCGACCCGCGCCATCTAGAAATAACTCAACCTAAAAAGAAGCGAAAATAAGGAGAAAGAAAGTGGCACTTCCTGCTCACGATATAACCGATGCATCTCTAGCAAGTGAAGGTAAGAAGCGAATTGAATGGGCTGATCGGAATATGCCCGTCCTTGCCCAAATTCGTGAGCGCTTCGCGAAAGAAAAGCCATTTACAGGTATTCGCTTCTCAGCATGTATGCATGTGACAACCGAGACCGCGAATCTGATGCGCGCTCTTAAGGCAGGTGGTGCCGAACTTTCTCTTTGTGCATCGAATCCACTTTCAACCCAAGATGATGTTGCTGCCTCACTTGTTCATGATTTTGGAGTAAGCACTTTTGCGCGTAAGGGTGTTGACCGGGATGGTTACTACCGCCACATAAATTCTTGCCTAGATATTGCTCCACATCAAGTATTCGATGATGGTTGCGATCTGGTTAATACGATTCACACAACTCGCACCGAGTTATTGAAGAATGTAAGTGGTGGATGCGAAGAGACCACAACAGGTGTAATTCGTCTTACCCAGATGGCCAAAGATGGCGCTCTTAAGTTTCCAATGATTGCTATCAATGACACCGATACCAAGCACATGTTTGATAACCGTTATGGAACAGGTCAATCCACAATGGATGCGATTTTTCGCGCAACCAATCAGCTAATCGCCGGAAAAGTTTTTGTAGTAGCAGGATTCGGTTATTGTGGAAAGGGAGTTGCAGATCGAGCTCGCGGACTTGGTGCAGACGTAATAGTCACAGAAGTCGATCCAACAAAAGCGCTAGATGCGCTCATGCAAGGTTTTAGAGTCATGCCGATGAAAGAAGCGGCAAAGGTCGGCGATATCTTTATTACGGTGACTGGTAATCGCACTATTTTGTCGAAAGAACACTTTGAACTCATGAAAGACGGAGCAATAATGGCCAATGCAGGCCATTTCAATATCGAAATCGATGTTGAATGGTTGGAAGAGAATGCGAAGAAGAGCGCTCGCATGCGCCATGCGACCGATGAATATCAACTTGCAAATGGCAACCGTATTCTCCTAATCGCTGAAGGCCGTCTGGTAAATCTTGGCGCTGCAGAAGGAAGTCCCGCTGCGGTTCTAGATATGTCCTTTGCCAATCAAGCCCTTGCTGCAGAGTGGCTCCTCAAGGAAGCCAGCAAACTCGCACCTGGTGTACATGAAGTCCCAAAGGCAATCGATAAGGAGATAGCGAGCCTCAAGTTGAAGAGCATGGGAGCGAGGATCGATACTTTGACCCCTCTACAAGAGGACTATTTAAATTCCTGGGAGCACGGTAGCTAATGACTTCAATCCTCGTTGTTGATGACGATCAAGACCTTGCCGAAATGCTGGGCATTGTCCTCAATGGCGTTGGTATGGAGGTAGATCTAGTAAGTCGCGGCGATGAAGCAGTAGAGATCTTCCGTAATTCCCAACCGGATCTAGTTCTTCTAGACATCATGCTGCCCGGTACTGATGGAATCGAAGTCTGTAAAGAAATCCGTAAGCAATCAACTCGGGTGCCAATAGTCATGTTGACCGCGAAGAGTGATACTCATGACATCGTTAAGGGACTTGAAGCTGGCGCTGATGATTACATGGTCAAACCATTTAAACCTTCAGAGCTGGTTGCGCGAATTCGCACGCGACTACGTCGAGCCGGTGGCGATATAAATGGGAATCTTACAATCGGCGATCTTGCGATTGATATCGTCGAGCACACGGTTTCTCGTGGCGGAAATGAGATTCCACTTACAAGACTCGAATTTGATCTTCTAGTTGCTCTTGCAAAAGAACCTGGACGAGTCTTTACGAGAGAAGCCTTACTTGGTGAAGTATGGGGATATCGCCACTCGACTGATACGCGATTGGTAAATGTCCATATCCAGCGGCTACGAGCGAAAATCGAACATGATGCCGAAAATCCAACGATAATCCTGACAGTCCGAGGTGTGGGTTATAAAGCGGGCGGCTCCGGCTCCCGTTCCTAATGCAGCAGCTTCTTAGTTTCTTTCGTCGTTCGCTCTTTCTAAAAGTTTTTTCACTAGCAGCATTCCTCTCTATCGCCCTTATCTACATAGTTGGCTCAAATGTCTACGGTCGAATCTCCAACGGCATCGTGGAAGCAAAGATTTCTTCAGCAATCTCCCAAGGCAGAGCTGCACTTCAATATGCGGAGTATCGCTTCACTATCGCGGGTTTGAATCGTAACGTGGATTACGGATTGATTGCCGATGAGTTAGTTAAATCCACCAACATCAGCGCAGAGGAATCTGGGCGCGAAGTCGTATTAATCAATGCCGCTGGTAAGAAAATTGGTGGCATTCCATCAGTAAGTACCTCTAACTTCCTGCTCCCAGAAGCTGTTCCAAGTTCGCTACGGAAAGATGTGGTTGCCAATGATGAGTTGAGTTGGCGCAGAGGAAATCTTGAATATGTGAATGGGAAGATCACACCTGGCATTTATGTCGGAAGAGTTATAGAGATTCCTAGAGCTGGAAAATACGAGATGTATATTGCCTATGACTTTGCAGCACAGCAGAGCAGCATCGATCTTATTGGCCGTTCCCTCTGGGGAACTGGTTTTCTACTCATTGCCCTTATTCTTTTAACCGCATCGATAGTACTCCGCCTCGTTATAAGACCAGTCCAAGTTGCCGCCGAAGTTGCAGAATCGCTAACAGCTGGTGACCTACAACGAAGGATGTCAGTGAAGGGTGAGGATGAAATTGCTCGACTCGGTCTTGCCTTCAACCAGATGGCGACCACACTCTCTAATCAAATTTCTAAGTTAGAGAATCTTTCGAGGGTACAACAACGCTTCGTTTCAGATGTCTCTCATGAATTACGCACTCCGCTGACCACGATTCGGATGGCTTCAGATGTGATTCATGCAGCAAAGTCTAATTTTGATCCGACGATTGCTCGCAGCGCGGAACTCCTTCTCTCTCAGATCGAGAAGTTCGAGCAACTCCTTCAGGATCTCCTCGAAGTAAGTCGCTTTGATGCCGAAGCAGCTGTGCTCTCCTTAAATCGAATTGATATCGCTGCCCTAGTGCGCCGTTGTTCTGAAGATTTTGCGCTACTTGCAGAAGAGAAAGGCACAATTTTGCGCATACATGGATGTGAAAGCCCAATGTATGCAGATGTAGATACGAGGCGAATAGAACGAATTGTGCGAAATCTAATTACAAACGCGGTAGATCACTGCGAATCAAAGCCTGTAGATATCACAGCAGGTGAAAACGAAAGCGCTATCTCTATTTCAATCCGAGATTACGGAGTGGGTTTAGCCAAGCAATATTGGAGCCGGGTATTTGATCGGTTCTGGCGAGCAGACCCATCGCGCTCGCGTATTAGAGGCGGTACAGGTCTTGGACTTTCAATTGCGAAAGAAGACGCGATCTTGCATGGGGGAGATATTAAAGTTTGGGGAGAGATTGGCTTGGGAGCGAATTTCGTGCTCACCATTCCCAAGAAAGTTGGTGTTCCGATAAGCAATGTACCCACATCGGAGATTCCCACAAATGCTTAGGCAGGCCCAATCTTAGCTTTGCCTTGGGGTAATAATTTTGCGGTGTCACTTGAGATCATTAAATCCACAGTAAGGGGATTAGCAAGCCTTGCATACGAGCAGAATTGTCTTGGGTGCGGACAAGATAATGATTCTCTCTGTCAGGATTGTGCGAAAAGGTGGACGAATGAACCGAGCATAATTGGTGGCGAGATCTTCCTAATTTTTGCAAAAGTTCCCTACGATGATCTAGCAGCAAGAATTGTGCTTTTAGCAAAAGAATCTGGGGTGAGGTCAGCAAAAGATCTACTTGCAAATGCTCTCGCCGAATCGACCCTCGCACTTCTAATGGCTTTAGGATTAAGTGAAGGACGCGTTGGATTAGTGCCAATCCCATCTTCTCGTAGAACTCAAGCTCGGCGAGGCGAAGATTTTCTTCTTGAGTTAACGAAGATGACTAGTAAAAAACTCATATCTCAAGCTCCCATGTTCGACTTCCAAACTAGTGAGATCTTGAAGTTAAAAAGGCATAGAAGGGACCAGTCTGAATTGAGTGAGCGAGAACGAGAGTCGAATCTCTCTGGCGCATTTGCAGTCGAATCAAAATCTCAAACTCCCAACTACCTCTTACTGCTTGATGATGTGATAACTACTGGAAGCACCTTGAGAGAGGCCTATAGGGCCCTTAAAGAGAGGAATCTGACAGTCTTAGGGGCTGTTACCGCGTGTGCATCACAGCGCCGGCTACTAATACGATAGCCCTTTGATATTAATGCGAATAGGAAGGATGGTTCGTGGTCGCGATTCTCGACAAAATTCTCCGTGCTGGCGAAGGTCGAGCCCTTAAGCAACTCGAAAAACTAGTCGCCTTAGTAAACGAACAAGAAGAACGATTCGTGGCAATGACGGATCAAGAATTGCGCGAGATGACGGACAAGTTCAAGAAGCGCTATGCCGACGGCGAATATTTGGATGACCTTCTTCCAGAAGCCTTTGCAGTTGTAAGAGAAGCCTCGAAGCGAACGCTCGGACAACGCCACTATGACGTTCAGATTATGGGTGGAGCTGCGTTGCACCGTGGAAATATCGCCGAGATGCGAACAGGTGAAGGAAAGACTTTGGTCGCAACTCTTCCGTCGTATCTAAATGCCTTGAGTGGCCTTGGTGTTCATATCGTCACCACAAATGATTACCTCGCTGAGCGAGATAGCGAATGGATGGGCCGAATCCACAGGTTCCTTGGATTAAAAGTGGGAGTGATTCTTGCTTCAATGAGCGCAAGTGAACGCCGAATGCAATATGGCGCAGACATAACGTACGGAACGAATAATGAGTTTGGCTTTGATTATTTGCGTGACAATATGGCCTGGTCACTTAATGATTGCGTCCAACGCGGACATAATTTCGCGATCGTCGACGAAGTTGACTCAATTCTTATCGATGAAGCGCGTACACCACTCATAATCAGCGGCCCCGCAGATAAAGCGACGAAGTGGTACGTCGAGTTTGCTAACGTTGCGGGTCGCCTCGTTCGTGGCGAACACTATGAAGTGGATGAGAAGAAGCGTACGGTTGGAATCCTTGATGAAGGTGTGGCCAAGGTTGAAGAGTTGCTTAAGATTGAGAACCTCTATGAATCGGTAAATACCCCACTTATTGGCTATCTAAACAATGCCTTGAAGGCGAAGGAACTGTTCAAGCGCGATAAGGATTATGTGATCATGAGTGGCGAGTTATTAATCGTCGATGAGCACACCGGCCGAGTTCTCTCTGGAAGACGCTACAGCGAAGGTTTACATCAAGCTCTTGAAGCTAAAGAGCGAGTAGAAATTCGTGATGAGAACCAAACCCTCGCCACAATCACATTGCAGAACTACTTCCGCATGTATGACAAATTATCTGGCATGACCGGTACTGCGATGACAGAAGCGGCTGAATTCATGCAGATCTACAAGTTGGGCGTCATCCCCATTCCGACTAATAAGGATATGAGACGTATTGATCAGTCAGATCTGATTTATAAAACCGAAAAGGCAAAATACGAATCCGTCTCAGATGACATTGCTGAACGGCATAAAAAAGGTCAACCAGTCTTGGTCGGAACTGTGAGCGTTGAAAAATCTGAATATTTGTCGCAAGTCTTGAGGCGTCGTGGTATTCCTCATGAGGTCTTGAATGCAAAACAGCACGAACGTGAGGCTGCCATCATCGCTAGAGCTGGAACTATCGGAGCAGTGACAGTTGCTACGAACATGGCAGGTCGCGGTACCGACATCATGTTGGGTGGAAATCCAGAATTCATGGCTGATTTTGAATTGCAGCGACAGGGAATTTCGCCCGTTGAAAATAGTGAAGAGTACGAACGGCTCTGGCCAGACGAGTTGGCGCGCCAGAAATCATCGGTCTCCCAAGAGCACGAGAAGGTTGTTGCACTTGGTGGTCTCTATGTTCTTGGCACGGAGCGCCATGAATCACGCCGTATTGATAATCAGTTGCGTGGTCGTTCTGGCCGTCAAGGCGATCCAGGTGAATCTCGGTTCTATCTATCGCTTCAAGATGACCTAATGCGTCGCTTCAATTCAACACTGGTCGAACGCTTTCTCACTGCTGCGGGAATTCCAGAGGAAACCCCGATTGAATCAAAGATGGTTACGAACGCCATCAAATCAGCCCAAACCCAAGTCGAATCCCAGAACTTTGAGATGCGGAAAAACGTCCTTAAGTATGACGATGTGATGAATCGCCAACGCGAAGTCGTCTACGGCGAACGACGCGAAGTTTTGGAGGGTGCAGACCTCCAAGAGCAAATGAGTAAGTTCATCGAAGACACAATTCGCGGTTACATAGCAGCAGCAACTGCCGAGGGATACCCAGAAGAGTGGGACCTCGAGAAGTTGTGGACGGTTTTGAAATCAATCTACCCAATCTCGTTCTCGGTACAGGATCTCGAGAATGAAGTTGGTGGAAGAACCGGGCTTGATCAAGATTTCTTGGCACAACGCATCGTTGATGACATCTTCAAGGCTTACGGAGAGCGGGAAGAGAAACTTGGAAGTGATGTTCTACGCGAATTAGAGCGGAAGATTTTGCTATCAGTCTTAGATCGTAAGTGGCGCGAGCATCTCTATGAGATGGACTACTTACAAGAGGGAATAGGCCTTCGCGCAATGGCGCAGCGCGATCCATTGGTTGAATACCAAAAAGAAGGCTACGAGCTATTCTCTGCGATGATTGAAGCGATGAAAGAAGAAGTGGTTGGCTTCCTATTTAATGTCGAAGTCAAAGTAGAAGATTCAAAGGTAGAAGCTAAGGGAGTGGAAGAAAGTAAGCCCAAGGAAAACCTTCAATACAGTGCACCTTCTGAGACCGGCGCAACCGAACGTGCATCCGCAGGTTCTGCGGTATCTCGCAATGCTCCTTGTCCCTGTGGTTCTGGCAAGAAGTACAAGCGTTGCCACGGCGCCTCAGAGTAAATCAAACTCAGTACAAATCCACCGGCGATCAACGCCCTCGAAGCGAGCAGCAATAACGCGCACTCTTTGACCAACGGAGATAGTCGCGCATATCTCGATAACTCCTTCAATTGGTTCACTCCGATAAATCCGCCGCAGCCTCGGTGAAGAGTTCTGTGAGTTCTTGAAGATTCCAACTTGTTTTGTAAGGTTGTTATAGATGTAACGATGAGTGCCTCTTGCAATCTGAGATAAAGGTCTTCGTTCGGAGAGAATTTCTATAACAGAGATTAGGTAAGCCTTAGTCCACTTGTTGGAATCTGGAAGTGAATCTAGCGTTGAAGGCAGAGGCGAAAAGTCATGATCAAAGACTTCACCATGAGTAGTAGGTACTAAATATAACTTGCCACTTTTAGGTGGGATAAAAGTCTTTGGCCCTTGATAGAAGGGAAGTCCCTCTGCGCATTCCTTAATAATCGACATCGCGGCAGGATTCCGTAGCGCGTTTCGCAATTCCTCATCCAAACGGATGAGTTTTGCTGTGGATAAACAAAGATGCATAGATTCGATTTCGAGTATCTAATGCCCATGGAAAGAAAAGCGATCAATGAATTAAAACTTTATCTAAACCCCCGTTACATCTTCGGACTGATTTTAATTATTGCTTCATTCGCTTCGGCCTACCTGATTAGCAGGACATCCGATCGAATGATTGAAGTATGGGCAGCGAGCGTTGACCTTGGGCGGGGCGAGCAAATCGAAACAGGTGATCTAAAGGTTATAAAGGTCCGATTACCTGAGAATGCCGATCAATATCTTGATGCACGTACCGACCTAGTCGGCACAACTGTCCTAAGACCGATTGGCTCTGCTGAGTTGATTCCAAGTTTTGCAATCTCAAGTGATGCGAATCTATCTCTTGTGCGCGTGCCAGTTTCAATTGCAAGGGAGTGGGCTCCAATCGAGTTGAGCTCTGGAACAACAATCGATGTGTATGGAATCGCGAATCGAGCCAATCAATTCAGCCAAGAACCAAACTCTGTAAGTAAATTGATTTTGAGCGGAGTCACGGTGGATAGCGTCGATGAATCAAGTAGAGACCTTGGTGGAAGAGTTGGTATGACGCTTTTAGTACCTGAAACAAGAGTCGAACTCCTAGTTTCGTCAATATCGAGTTTTGAGTTCCTTCTCGTTAGTAAGCCCACTAGCCGATAACGGCGACCTAAATGCCAATCTCAATCATCACCTTTCTTCAGGATGCTCAGTTCGAGGATCAGGTAATCGAAGCTCTTATCTCAAAGGGTATTAGTGAAGTGAAACTCGAATTTCGTGCACTTGACCAGAAAAGCCTGATAGCTTTTCTTAAATCTATTCCGGTTAGTGACCTTCGGCGAATTTTGATCATTGATCAGCCGATAGATTCAATTGAACTAAAGAGCGAGCTACGTCGCCATCCGAATCTAATCAGTTGTGATTTGAAATCAAACATTTCTATGGCACGGTTTGAGATTGAAAGGCTCGTTAATCGCTCATTGCGAGAGTTTGATACCCAAGAGCCGTTACGGCCTCGCCCAATGAGACAACGAAATCTTTTCGTTGTGACGGGAACGACTGGAGCTCCCGGGGTAACGACCGTGACCATGAACCTTGGATTTGAGATTGCGCGATCAAGCAAGGTTGAGATGATTGATTTGCATCCAACTCGGCGCGACTTAGCTTTTTTATTGGGCGCTAAGCGGAGTAGCGAGAGCGTAAAACTCTCGGAGATGCTCTTAATAACTAGTGAACTAAAAGAAGAGTCTGGAGTGATGCAACTAGTAGATGCGGGACCGATTCCTGATTTAGCAAAAGCTTTCTCTGATCGAAGAACCAACATTAGAAACTATGTGGACCTACTTGAATCTGCGGAACGAATCATCTTTCTCATGACGCCTGACAACAACCATATGTTTGAGTTAGAGACTATTTTGGCCTCTCTTGATGCAGGCCGACTTCGCGCCAAAGCTACTTTTCTTCTAAATCAGATGGGTAGTTCTTCACGTGAGCGCTCTATCAAAAAGCGATTTGAGGCCCGGGTAGGAAATTACTCTCATTTCTCACTGCCCTTTGATCGAGATTCACTGGATCGAGCGAAAGGAAGATATTGCGCTCTCATGGATGTGACTCCTCGTTCGCGTCTACGACGAACAATCTGTGAAGTGGCTGACTCAGTATTTGAGTAACCTCTCCTTATGCCGTTTCGCAATCTGCCTGGAGCCTCAGCGCTCTCGACCGAGGAGTTCAATCGACTCTCGGATTTGATTGCCGAGTGGCAACTATTGGCTGATCTCTCTTTTGCAGACCTCGTTCTATGGATTCCAAGAGTCGATGGTGGCGGATTTATCGCAGTCTCACAGATAAGACCAATGACCGCAGCTACTGTATTTTCAAATGACTTAATTGGAACTCAAATCGCTATAGGTGAGCAACCGAATATTGATGAATCTTTCAAATCAGGAAAGATTATTAGAGATACCGACCCAACCAAGATCGGTGAATTCACAGTAAAGGAAGAGATTATCCCGGTACGTATGCATTCAAATTCGATTGCAGTTATCTCACGCCATCGGAATGTAGAGACGATGCGTACTCCATCAAGATTAGAACTTAATTATCGAGAGATTGCCAACCACATCTATCGCATGGTGGCTGAAGGAAACTTTCCCGTGCAAGGAACTGTCTATCGATCAGAGACAGCTCCACGCGCTGGTGATGGTCTTGTCAGGTTGGACGTTGATGGTCGGATTACCTTTGCTAGTCCAAATGCCCGAAGTGCATTTGCGCGTATCGGTTGGATAAAGGATATGGATGGCCAGAATCTGGGAGAGATTCTCGATAATCTCGCGGTCCCAATGCGAGGGCGTGAGCCGCGCGAGGAGAGTTGGCGCGTTGCGCTGAGTGGAAAATTCTTACGGCGTGATGAGTTTGAGAATTCAGATGGAATTCTTGATCTCTTGGCAATACCGCTAACTGAGTCAGAGATTCGAATCGGAGCAATCGTATTAGTTCATAACGTGACTGAACTACGGCGGAGGGATCGCGCCCTTGTTAGTAAGGATGCGACGATTAGGGAAATTCACCATCGCGTCAAGAACAATCTTCAAGCAGTATCTGCTCTACTTCGGCTTCAATCAAGGCGGATTGATGATGGGATAGCCCGAAGTGCGATAGAAGAGGCAATTCGACGTATTGCTTCCATCGCATATGTTCACGAGACCCTTTCGACAAGTTCGCAAGATAGCGTCCAATTTGATGAAGTAGTGACGAAACTACTAAATAGCGCGCTGGAACTCAGTCCAAGACCTAGTGAAATCGAGATTGTAAAAAGCGGTGATTTTGGTGCTATACCCTCCCTAATCGCCACCCCACTTGCACTAATTCTTACGGAGTTGATTCAAAACTCACTTGAACATGGGCTAAATGAATCAGGAAACAGGCTCGAAGTTGCTGTAGTTAGACGCGATTCACAACTTCGCGTCTCAGTCACCGATAATGGCGCCGGGATTAGTCCTGACTTCGATCCCCTTAAAGATTCGAGCCTAGGCCTTGAGATCGTGCGAACGCTTACTTCAAACGAGCTATCTGGTGTATTGAAATTTGAACGTGTTAATCCAGGAACGAAAGCGGAGATTGAATTTAATCTAAATTAGTAAATCAGGAACTTTGGTTCTGGGTCTCCATCATCCGAGCACGATGGCGCGCGGCTCTACGCTTCATTGCGCGACGCTCATCTTCGGAGAGACCGCCCCAAACTCCAGAATCTTGGCCACTCTCAAGTGCCCACTGTAGGCACGCTTCTCGCACATCACACTTCATGCAAACTTTCTTTGCTTCTTCAATCTGCGCGATTGCAGGTCCGGTATTTCCAACAGGGAAGAAGAGTTCAGGATCAACATGGCGGCAAGCTGCGCGATGGCGCCAATCCATGTTCATATCCGCTGCCACTTAAACGCTCCTGTCTATACCTATATTGCTTCAGCTATCTAAACCAGCATCCGCGCGCGAGCGTGCGATTACTAGTTCTAGCTTTTCTTCCCGGATTGGGTGAAGACCCAATTCTCTCGCGTTATCGCTTCATTCTCAATAGTCTCGAAAG
>CAZZIN010000013.1:0-16264 GCA_964654425.1 uncultured Clavibacter sp.
GAGGAGATGTGGGAGCGTTTAGGCCACAAGCCTTCTGTGGCGCTCGCTGGTTGGCCGAAGTGCGATGAGTCCCTTCTAACCGAGGAGGCGGTAACTGCAATCTTCCAGATAAACGGAAAGATAAAGACGAGAGTTGAAGTTTCCCCGAGTATCACAGATGCTGAACTTGAGAAGATGGCCTTCGCTGATGGCGCTATCAAGAGTGAGCTCAATGGCAATAGTCCGAAGAAAATAATTACGAAGGCGCCTAAATTCGTAAACATCGTCCTTTAAATCCACAGATTCAAATTCGCCTCGGTTAGAAGTTAATTAGCTATGTTCTCATTCGCCCATGAGAAATCTCCTTCAATATACAAATGACCAAAAGCGCGCTCTAATTGCAATCGGTCTCGGTGCTATTTCTATCTCGACTTTTCTTTTCTTTGCCTCTAAAGGGGAAGCTGTAGAGGCAGCACCGATTAGAGTTGTTGAAACCGCCCCCACAAAGATGTTTCTTGTTCATGTTGCTGGTTTAGTCGTTAAGCCTGGCGTATATCCAATCTTGGAAGGATCGAGAGTTGTGGATGCGATAGCAGCAGCTGGAGGCGCTAGAAAAGGAGTTGACCTCTCCCAGATAAACCTCGCTCGAAAGGTGGTTGATGGCGAACAGATCTTCGTCGGTGAGAAGCGGGGCAGCGCAAAAGGTTCAGCTTCGTCAAACTATCGAGGGACGGTTTATGTGAATCGGGCGACCGTTGCTCAATTTGATTCGTTACCTGGGATTGGCCCGGTTATCGCAAAGCGAATAATTGATTTTAGAAATACAAATGGACCCTTTGTAGATGTTGCCGATCTACAGAAAGTTGCTGGAATCGGGCCAAAATCCTTCGAGAAGATTAAGAATCGACTCTCGCTCTGAGGAGCCTTCCACTTGCACTCTCTCTTTGGTTGGGGATTTGGAGCGCTGATTTAAGCTCGCTCTCGATACTTCTCGTTTCTTTCCTTTGCTTGGTCTTATATAAAAATCCCGCGGCCCCGCTTCTCTTTGCAACCTGTGTGGGGGCGATTATCTACAGCATCCACGTTTACTCACTATCTAATAGCCAAATCACAACTTATCTTGGTAAAAATGTGGAAGTAACCGGCATTGTAAGTAGCGATCCGGGGAAGACGAAACCAAAAGTATTCGGCTCTCGTAAAAGTATCTCTAGAACAACTTTCACCATGCGATTAGAAACTATCGCGGAGGGAAAAGCCAAAGCGGGCTCACTTAGAGTTCCCATTCGAGTGCTAATTGACCAAGACCTTCACCTTATTCCGGGCGAGCGAGTCAAATTAGCAGGGCAAGTTATAGAAACCAACGAGCGAAAAGTAGCTGTCCTTATGATTGGAAAAGCTGAGTCGCTCGTATCGCTTAAGAAACCAAGAACGCTTGCTGAACTTGATGTAGTTCGAACGGCGCTAAGAGTTAAATCTCAAGTGATTGGCGGCGATTCTGGATCTTTGATCCCTGGAATGGTTATTGGGGATACCTCGTTACAGCGCCCTGAATTCTCAAATTTAATGTTAAGCGCCGGACTTTCCCATCTAACTGCGGTCAGTGGAGCCAACTTCGCAATTGTGAGCGCTTTTCTATTCGCCCTAATTGGAGCGCTTTTCCCAAGGCGAAGAATCCAAGTCGTAGTCACCCTGTTCGCGCTCTTTATATTCGTGCTCTTGGTAAGGCCAACGCCATCAGTCCTTCGGGCAGCTGTGATGGCTCTTGTATTCCTAGTTGCAAAATTGAGTGGGCGTAGGAATGTAGCCCTCAACTCACTGGCAATCGCGATTTGCATACTCTTATTGCTAAATCCATTCCAGGCCTTTGAAGCTGGATTCATCTTGAGTGTTCTAGCTACGAGTGGCTTGATTTTCCTCGCACCATCGATTGCCGAGCGAATAAAGGGCCCGAAATTCATAGGTGAAGCAATTTCGATTCCAACGGCTGCAACCTTGTTATGCGCACCATATTTGATGCTGATATCAGGTGGAGTAAATCTAAGTACCATTCCACTAAATATCGCAGCGGCACCCGCGGTCCCGTTTGTAACAATCCTTGCCTTCATCGCAACGCTTCTAGTCTTACCTATTCCTTTAGTAGCTGAATTACTCCTAAATATCGCGAATATCGGCACTAGTTGGATTGTTTATGTAGCAAGCTGGAGCAATACGGCGCCATCATTGAACACAAGTCCACTAGTAATCATTTTGATTTCCCTCATTGGTTTTGGATTGCTGAAATTAAATTCGGTTATGCGTCTCAAAGTCTTAATTCCAATTCTCATACTTTTTCTTGGTCTAAGCATGCAACAGCGATTGTTCTTCCCCGGTCGTGATTGGCAGATAGGTCAATGTGATGTCGGACAGGGAGATGCCCTTTTAATTAACTTAGGTAAGGGGAGTGCGATTCTCTTTGATGCGGGGCCCGACCCTAAGTTACTTGATCGTTGCCTTGACCAATTTCGGATCTCGAAACTGCCTTTGATAGTAATAAGTCATCTCCATGCTGATCACTACCAAGGAATTACCGGTCTTACGGGAAGAGATGTGGGAGAAATTTGGAGTAATCATGACACGGGGGTAATCGGTGACTATCAGGGGAAGGTAACCCAAGTTCGCAAAGGCATGAAGGCGAATGTTGGGAAAGTATCCATAGAGATTATCTGGCCCGAAACAGGATCAGAAGTTTTTCAATCGATCGAAGGTGACGGTTCTGGTGAGAATAATCGAAGCGTCGTTGCCCTAGTTGAAATAGGAGGAAAGAAGATTCTTATTACGGGTGATATCGAACCTGAGGCCCAAAGACGTCTGTTTGATGAAATTCCCGATCTTGATCTAATAAAGGTGCCCCATCACGGTTCTCGGTTCCAAGAATTAGCGCTCTTTGATACTTCGGAAGTGTTTCTTGTCAGCGTGGGTGAGAATTCTTACGGTCATCCAGATCAGGGTCTACTATCTCATCTAGAAGGGCTCGGTAGAGTTTTTCGAACGGATAGAGACGGTGCAATATCCCTTGCATGGCGGGGGAGTGGGGTTGAGGAGATAGTCTCCGCGCGACGCATTGGGAAGGAGTGGTGGCGGATTTCATGGCACTAAGCCCACTCGTACTCATTCACGGGAGTGAGGCCGCGCTCTCTGATCGTGCGCTGCAAGAAGCGCTTGCTGCTCGTAAAGACTTTGAACGGACTTCTTTGGATGGCGCTGAGCTTGAGTTAGGCAGATATGGTGAAGTGATAGCTCCTTCACTTTTCTCCGAGAAACGCGTAGTTGTAATTCGGGACTTGCAGGATGTGACCGCTGAAGTCGGTGAAGAAATACTAGAAAGTTTTGACGCAATTGATCCAAACACTCATCTCGTTTTTGTTCATAAAGGTGGCGTCAAAGGTAAGGGCCTAGTTGAAAAACTAAAGAAACTAAAGTGTGAGTACCTTGCTTGTGAACCTCTTAAGAAACAATCGGATAAAGAGGCATTTGTAAGGGAAGAGTTTGCCCGGCACGGAAGAAAGATTTCGCCGGCCGGTGTAATCGCACTCGTTAATGCAACCGGTAGCGATACTCGCGAATTGGCGGCGGCTTGTAGTCAGATTTCATTTGATACTAATGCCGGTAAAGCGGTAATTGATGAGACGGATATAGGGAATTACTACCAAGGAAGAGTTGAGGCGACCGGATTTGATGTTGCAGATGCCGTTATAGCCGGTGATGTAAAAGGAACTCTCATAAATCTTCGCAACGCTCTAGATACCGGAACCGATCCGGTGATGATAATTTCAGCGGTCGCTAACTCGGTCCGTGCAATCGCCAAAGTCTCCGATGTTCCAAGAAACGTTAAGTCTTTCGAGTTAGCGGGTCCCTTAGGGCTAGCTCCTTGGCAGATCGATAAAGCACGTCGCCAACTAACTCGCTGGCGTCCCGGAATGATTACCTTCGCGATAACGGAATTGGCGCGCGCTGATTACGGTGTAAAGGGTGGGGAGGCTGATCCGATTTACGCCTTAGAGCGAGCTATGGTTTCAATAGCCAAAAACGTTGCTTCCGCAGGCTCGGTTTGAGCAGATAGCGGTCTGGCTGATAGCCTTCGGCGCTCAATCAGGAGCAAGACCAAAAGTAGAAGTAATGGATTAAGGAAGGCAGTTTCGTGGCAAATATCAAGTCCCAGATCAAGCGAATCAAGACCAACGAGAAGGCTCGTCTGCGCAATAAGTCGGTTCGCTCATCTTTTAAGACTGCTATCCGCCGCTTCCGCGATGCACTTACTTCTGGTGATAGCAAGGTAATCGCAACTGAGCTTAAGACCGCATCACGTGAATTAGATGTTGCTGTATCCAAGGGCGTTATCCATGCCAACAACGCAGCGAACAAGAAGTCGGCTATGGCAAAGGCTGCCCATAAAGCCGGCGTTCGCTAAAACCTCAAGTAAAAAGAACTAGGCGGACGAGATATGCCCGCTATCCCGCTTAACAAAGCGCCCCAACCTTCCAAGACGGATCCGGCGCAAATACGTAATTTTTGCATCATCGCTCATATCGATCACGGCAAATCCACTCTCGCAGATCGAATGCTTGGAATCACCGAGGTTGTAGAAGCGCGAAACATGCGCGAGCAATACCTCGATCGCATGGATATCGAGCGTGAGCGTGGAATCACGATTAAGAGCCAAGCCGTCCGCCTTCCATGGCGAAGCGGAATAGATGGCAAGGAATACATCTTGAACATGATCGACACCCCGGGCCATGTTGATTTTACTTATGAAGTTTCGAGATCCCTTGCTGCATGTGAAGGTGCAATTCTTTTGGTTGATTGCGCTCAAGGAATCGAAGCCCAGACACTTGCGAATCTTTATCTTGCTATGGAAAATGACTTAACGATAATCCCCGTTCTCAACAAGATTGATCTACCCGCGGCACAACCAGATAAGTTCGCAGAAGAACTAGCAAAACTGGTCGGCTGTAAACCATCTGATTGTTTACGTGTTTCAGGAAAGACGGGTGCGGGTGTTGAAGAGTTATTGGACCAAATCGTCGCCCAAATCCCTGCTCCAAAAGGTTCAGCCGATGCGCCCGCTCGAGCGCTTATTTTTGATTCGGTTTATGACACATATCGCGGAGTGGTCACATATGTGCGCGTCTTCGATGGAAAACTCACTCCGCGCGAACAAATTCAAATGGTTTCGACCGGTGTCCGCCACGAATTACTCGATATCGGCGTGATCTCGCCTGAACCTGTCTCTAGCCAAGGAATTGGTGTTGGAGAAGTTGGATACCTGATTACGGGAGTTAAGGATGTAAGGCTCTCGCGTGTAGGCGACACAGTTACTTCTTATCAAAACCCGGCTAAGGAAGCGCTCTCTGGGTACAAGGATCCGAAACCTATGGTTTTTTCGGGACTTTATCCGCTCGATGGCGATGACTATCCGATCTTGCGCGATGCGCTCGACAAACTTCAATTAAATGATGCTGCGCTTGTGTATGAACCTGAAACTTCGGTAGCCCTTGGATTCGGCTTTCGATGTGGCTTCCTCGGCCTGCTTCACATGGAGATTGTGCGGGAACGACTTGAAAGAGAGTTCAACCTCTCGCTTATCTCTACGGCGCCTAACGTCGTTTATAGAGTATTTCTTGAAGATGGCAGTGAGAAAGTTGTAACTAATCCAAGTGAATATCCAAACGGAAAAGTCGGGAAAGTTTTGGAACCAATAGTGAAGGCCACAATCCTCTCGCCATCTGATTACATCGGAACAATTATGGAGCTATGCCAATCAAGACGCGGAGTTCTTGGGGGGATGGATTACCTATCTGAGGATCGAGTAGAGATTAGATATACCTTGCCACTTGCCGAGATCGTCTTTGACTTTTTCGATCAATTGAAATCTCGCACAAAGGGATACGCCTCACTTGATTATGAGCCGATTGGCGAGGCTGAAGGTGACCTAGTGAAAGTTGATATTTTGCTTCAAGGTGATGCTGTTGATGCTTTCAGTTCAATTGTTCATCGCGACAAGGCTTATCCCTATGGCGTGATGATGACGACAAAACTTCGGGAATTGATTCCAAGGCAACAATTCGAGGTACCTATCCAAGCCGCAATCGGTGCAAAGATAATCGCTCGCGAAAATATCCGAGCTATCCGTAAAGACGTACTTGCAAAATGCTACGGCGGTGACATCAGCCGAAAGCGCAAACTCTTGGAGAAGCAGAAAGAGGGTAAGAAACGGATGAAAATGGTGGGACGAGTAGAAGTTCCCCAGGAAGCATTTATCGCTGCACTCTCTACTAATTCGGATGGCGAAAGTGGAAAGTCAAAGAAATAGCGCTACCAAAGCGCTCTCCTTCTATATCCATATTCCGTATTGCACTAAACGTTGTGGGTACTGCGACTTCAACACTTACACACCCCAGGAACTGAACACTCCAAATCTCGCTCTGATAACAACTCCATATATAGATTCGGCAATCTCTGAAATTGAGCTGGCGAAAGAGCGTGTAGGAAAGGCAATGGTCCCCACTATCTTCTTTGGGGGAGGGACTCCTTCACTAATGCCCGCTGGCGAAATTGCACGAGTGATCAAAAGTATTGAGGATAATTTCGAATTGGATTCAAATATAGAAATTACCTTAGAGGCTAATCCGGACACGGTTGATGAGAGCTATTTAAAGGCAATCCGGGCTGCGGGAGTGAATCGCATCTCTATCGGAATGCAATCTGTTAAATCGCATGTCTTGGCAGCCCTTGATCGAACTCATAATCCAGAAAACGTTATGCGTGCAAGCGAACTTGCGCGAAAAGTCGGCATTGAACACCTAAGTGTCGACCTGATTTATGGCGTTCCGGGTGAATCTCTCGAAGACTGGAGAAGCACCTTTGAGAGCGCCTTAACTCTTCCGATAGATCACATCAGTGCCTATGCGCTGATAGTTGAAAGCGGTACGAAGTTAGCCGCTCGAGTAAAGCGAGGTGAATTAGTTATGCCTAGCGATGACGAGACTGCCGAAAAATATTTGGACTTTGATCGAGCTGCGGAGGCTGCAGGGTATAAGTGGTACGAGTTAAGTAATTGGGCAAAACCTGGCGGTCAATGTCGCCATAATATTTCCTATTGGAATGGTTCTTATTGGTGGGGAGTTGGGCCAGGAGCGCATTCATACCTGGATGGAATACGTTGGTGGAATATTAAGCACCCGACTTCATATCAAAAGGCGTTAACAAGTGGGCAATCTCCGGAAGCAAATAGTGAAATACTCTCTGAAGCCCAAATGCGTACCGAGTTCATAATGTTGCAAATAAGAATGAGTGAGGGAATTGAACTAGCCAAATTGTCGTCGCGCGAGAAAGAGCTAGCGATGAGTTTTCGAGATACCGGCCACATCTGGCCAAGTGCTTGGCAAGAAGGTCGCTTGCAATTAACGCCATCTGGACGCTTGATTGCGGATCGAATCGTGCGCGAAATGCTGGTGTAGTAACTTCGCTTCCTATGCAGACAGCCCACACAGTAATCACGCTATTTTTGGCGGTCATCTTCCTGATTTCCGGCCTATCAAAGGCGAGCGGAAGCTCGGCTGGACTTTCTGGGACTCGCGATATCGGCTTTCCTGACGGACCTGCGAGATTAGTTGGAATGCTTGAGACCCTCGCTGCCCTTAGCTTGGTAATTGGATTTGCACTTGAGAATAAAGATTTGAAAACTTACGGATTCATATTTTTGTGGTTCACTATGGCAGGAGCGATTTTCTTCCACTTCAAAGCAAATAAGGCAAAGACCGCATTCCCGGCGATGCTTCTCTTGATTCTTACGACCGTAGGTATTGCAACCCTCTAGCGGTGTAATTATGGAATCGCGACAACTTGAGATCCTCCGGGCGATAGTCGATGAGTATGTCGCAACCGAAGAACCGGTTGGCTCGAAGGCAATTGCGGAGCGACATGGACTTGGAATCTCATCGGCCACGATTCGAAATGAGATGTCGATCCTCGAGAGCGCTGGATTAATAACCCAGCCTCATACAAGTGCTGGAAGAATTCCAACCGATAAGGGATATCGGATTTTTGTCGATAAGTTGGCCAAAGTTAAGCCACTCTCTAGCGCTGAGCGGCGCGCGATCGAAACTTTTCTTGAGGGTGCACACGACCTTGATGATGTAGTGATGAGAACGGTTCGACTCTTGGCTCAAGTCACAAAGCAGGTAGCAGTTGTCCAATACCCCTCACTGACAAAGTCCAAGGTCCGACATATCGAATTAGTTGCGCTAAATACAACTCGGAACATGTTGGTTCTTATCACCAATACGGGACGAGTGGAGCAGCGAGTTCTCGAACTTCCTTATCCTATGAATGATCAGATGCTCGGTGACTTAAAGAATCGACTCAATTCACTTGTTGCCGGCAGGAGCATGGCCGATGTCTCCGGATCGCTCGAGTCGTTGCTCGAAGCTTTTCCACGTAATGAGAGAACTTCTACTGCTCTGATCATCTCTAACCTAATCGAGATGTCACTTGAGAAACCAGAAGAGCGGGTTGTGATCGCAGGAACTGCCAACTTGGCGCGTTCGCCCAATGAGACCACAAGTGATATTCATGGGGTTCTTGAAGCGTTAGAAGAGCAAGTAGTGCTACTGCGTCTATTGAGCGACTCAGGTGATTCTATGAAGATAAGGATTGGTAATGAACAGTCGGAGAAGAGTTTGAAGAGCACGAGTGTTGTCAGTATGGGTTATGGAAATGATGGGAATTCATTGGGCGCACTTGGCGTTCTTGGTCCTACTCGTATGGATTACTCAACCTCAATGTCGGCTGTACAAGCTGTTGCTCGATACGTTGGTCGCTTCTTGACCGAAGGACGATAATGGCTGATCACTATCAAACCCTTGGGGTAGGTCGTGATGCATCTGCCGATGAGATTAAGCGTGCTTACAGAAAGTTAGCCCGTGAAATGCATCCAGACGTTAATCCCGATCCAAAAATTCAGGATCGATTTAAGGAAGTTACTGCAGCTTACGAAGTTTTGAGTGATCCCGAAAAGCGCAGTTCATACGATCGTGGCGGCGATGGTTTCTCTGGATTTGGCGGTGGCTTTGGTGGATTTAGCGACATCATGGATGCATTCTTTGGTGGAGGCGGAGCGCCGCGTGGCCCAAGACCAAGAATGCGCCAGGGGCAAGATGCGCTAATTCGAGTGGAAATCGATTTAAGCCAGGCCTGTTTTGGAGTCTCCAAATCAATTGGCGTGGAGACTGCAATTATCTGCGATAAGTGTGGTGGCGATGGCTGCGAAGAAGGTAGTTCGCCAAAGACTTGCGATATCTGCAAAGGTAGAGGAGAAGTTCAGCAAGTCACTCGATCATTTATCGGCCAAGTAATGACTTCAAGGCCATGCGGAACTTGCCAAGGTTTCGGAACTGTTATTCCACGACCTTGCCGCGAGTGTGCTGGCGATGGAAGGGTTCGAGCAAAGCGAAGTGTTGAAGTGAAAATTCCAGCTGGCGTCGAAACTGGAAATCGAATTCAACTAGGTGGCCAGGGCGAGGTGGGACCCGGCGGAGGTCCAGCAGGCGACCTATATGTTGAAATAATCGTTGCTGATCACGACTTCTTGGTTCGCGATGGCGATTCATTGCATCTACAACTAAATGTTCCGATGACTGGCGCCGCCCTAGGAACGACGATGGAGGTCGAGACATTAGATGGAGAGATGGATGTGGAAATTAAGGCTGGCACTCAGAGTGGAGAGATGATCCCAATAAAAGGGAAGGGAATGACCAAACTGCGTAGCGGAAATCGTGGCGACTTATTTGTTCATGTCAATGTTGAGATACCCACCAAACTATCCAAGCCAGAGCAGGAATTACTACGCTCCTTTGCACAAATGCGCGGTGAGGGCACTTTGGGTGGTCAAGTAAAGCGAAATAGCGAATCGGGATTATTTGGAAAATTTAAAGAGGCATTTCGAGGATAGATGCTTCCCTTATTTATAGTAGAGAACATTCCGGACCTCGGTGATGTTGTTATTGAGGGTGACGAGGCGCACCATGCCGGTTCTGTAGTTCGAGTAAAAGTCGGCGAACGCATTAGCGTCACAAATGGAAAAGGTAGAAGAGCTGAAGTAGAGATTCTGGATATAAATAAGCGGAACATTGGCTGTCGGATTCTTGAAGTAGTAGACGAAATCCGCCCCAAGACGATCCTGACTGTCGTGCAGGCTCTCACAAAAGGCGATCGCGCAAGAGAAACAATCGAGCTTCTTACTGAGGGCGGCGTGGACTTGATAATTCCATGGTCTGCTTCACGTTCAATCGGTCAATGGAAAGAAGATAAGGACTCACTTGCAAAGTGGCGCGCTTGGACCAAGGAGGCTGCAAAGCAATCACGCAGATCTTGGATACCTCAAGTATCAGATATCCAATCCACCGCCCAGGTAAAGGAGCGGATTGAAGATGGCGAATTCACATTGCTACTACACGAAGAGGGTGCGAGTCGATTTACTGATGTAGTGGGAGGCAAGCCTCCGAAAGAGATAAACATTGTTATTGGCCCAGAAGGTGGAATATCAGATGATGAAGTCGCGATCTTTGAAAAAGCGGGCGCAAAGACAGTAGTTCTAGGAAAACCAGTCTTCCGCTCTGCACATGCGGGAGTAGCTGCTCTTGCTGCCGTGCAAAGTGGATTTGGAATCTGGTAGGAATAGTTTATGAGTTGCATCTTTTGCAAAATCATTTCGGGAGAGATTCCCTCTCCATTTATCTATGAAGGTGATCGAGTTGTTGCCTTTCAAGATTTAAATCCGCAATCTCCTACACATATTCTTATAGTTCCAAAATCTCACCATGAGAACGCTGCTGAGTTAGCAGTAGGCGATCCAGATGCGGTAGTTGAAATCTTCAAAGCTGCAGAGGTGATTGCAAAAGAGCGCGGATTAGAGGGCTATCGAACCGTTTTTAACACTGGCGCTGTTGCCGGTCAGTCCGTATTTCACGCTCATCTCCACTTATTAGGTGGAAGAGCGTTTAGTTGGCCGCCCGGATAGAATGGGGCTAATGGAGAGAACGGTTCTGACGCTTCCGAAAGACATTCCAAGCGTCTCCTTAACTGGCCCAAATGATTCGTATATCCGGGAAGTAGAAAAAGCATTTCCAGAGGTAGCGATCACGGTTAGAGGTAATGAAGTAATCCTTAGGGGCCCGAGTGGCTCAATTCAAAATGTCGAGAAATTGATTGCAAACTTCCTCTCTGTAGTGCGCGCTGGCCAGCCACTTAGTGATGATGCGGTACGGCGGTCGGTCGCGATGATTCTTGGGGATGGAAATGAAACCCCAGCTGAAGTCCTTACTTTGAATATCTTGAGCAATCGGGGAAAGACAATCCGCCCGAAGACTTTGAATCAGAAGCGCTATGTTGACGCGATTGATCGAAACACAGTGACATTTGGTATCGGCCCTGCTGGTACGGGTAAGACTTATCTTGCGATGGCAAAAGCCGTGCAAGCCCTCCAATCAAAGCAAGTAAATCGAATCATCCTCACTCGCCCAGCCGTTGAGGCAGGAGAGCGGCTTGGGTTCTTGCCCGGAACACTGCACGAGAAGATTGATCCATATTTGCGCCCACTTTTTGATGCGCTTCACGACATGTTGGATCCGGATGCGATCCCGCGTTTGATGTCTTCTGGGACTATTGAGGTAGCTCCACTTGCCTACATGCGCGGTCGAACCTTAAATGATTCCTACATAATCTTGGATGAAGCCCAGAACACTTCGCCGGAACAGATGAAGATGTTCCTAACGCGACTTGGTTTTGGGTCGAAAATGATTGTTACCGGTGACATTACCCAAATAGATCTTCCAAATCATCTTGAGTCTGGGCTCGCTGTAGTCCGTTCGATTCTTGAAGGCATCACCGATATTGCATTTATGGATCTAACTTCTGAGGATGTCGTTCGTCACCGTTTGGTAAGTGAGATTGTTGATGCATATGGAAGATTTGACGCCCAAACTGGGGTAAATCGTGCCGCGCGACGTACCAATAAACCGCGCTCCCTTAGGAGTGATCGCTAACCGCAGCTAAATGCTGATGGCGCTATGAATATAGAGATTACAAACCTCGCCTCAATCAAATGCGACGAGGAGCAACTTAAGGATGTTGCTCGATATTCACTTGATAAATTAGGTATGCATCCAGATTGCGAGTTGAGTATTTCACTTGTAGAAGAGTCTGAAATGAGCTCACTTCACATGCAATGGATGGATGAACAGGGACCTACCGATGTGCTCTCATTTCCGATGGATGAACTAAAACCGTATTCTGCCGCCCAGGGCCCCGGGGTTTTGGGGGATATCGTGCTCTGCCCAAGTTTTGCCGAGGCACAAGCAACTAAAGCCGGGCATTCACTCCAAGATGAACTTGAGTTACTTACTGTTCACGGCGTACTTCACCTTCTTGGCTTTGATCATCGAGACAGCGAAGAAGAACGCGTTATGTTTTCCATGCAAGATGAGTACTTGAAAGGTTGGCGTATCCAAACATGACCATCATGTTGATATCAGTCGTTGCCCTGCTCCTTCTCTTTGCCGGCTTTCTTGCCGGAAGCGAGAGCGCAATCAACTCAATCTCACGAGTCATAGTCGAAGAGCTAGAGACCAAGTCCTCGAAGCGGGCTGCCTGGGTCCAGCGCGTACTAGCAGAACCGGCTAGATACTTGAATGTAGTGCTCTTTGTAAGAAAGGCCGCTGAATTAACAGCTACTGTTCTAGTTGCAGAGAGTCTCGTTGATCAATTCGATTCACTTTTGGTTGCCATGAGCGTGGCTGTTGCAATCATGCTTGTGCTTTCCTTTGTTGTGGTTGGAGTCGGACCACGCACCCTTGGAAAGCAGCATGCCGGCGCATGGATTGTTCCAGCAAGTATCGTTGCCGTAGTTCTATCTAAAGTCTTGGGTCCGATTACAACTTTGTTGATTGCAATAGGAAATGCGATTACACCTGGCAAGGGATTTAAAACTGGACCTTTTGCAAACGAAGCCGAGCTCCGTGATTTAGTGGATCAAGCACATGAACGCGGCCTTGTTGAGGAATCTGAGCACGAGATGATCCATTCCGTCTTCGAGTTAGGCGACACCTTGGTACGCGAATTGATGGTTCCGCGGACCGAGATGGTTTGGATCGAGGGAAGTAAAAATCTTCGTCAAGGATTATCGCTTGCATTGCGTTCAGGATTTACTCGTATTCCTGTAGTTGGAGAGAACCTCGACAACATCATCGGCATCGCATATGTAAAGGACTTGGCTAAGCGAACCCATGAATATCGTGAATCGGAGCAGAGCGAACTCGTTGCCGATCACCTACGCCCAGCAGCATTTATTCCAGAAACAAAGACAGCAGCAGAATTATTGAAGGAGATGCAGCGCGACCAGATTCACTTGGCAATCGTTGTGGATGAATATGGTGGAACCGCAGGTCTGATAACGATTGAAGATATATTGGAAGAAATTGTTGGCGAGATTGCTGATGAATATGATGATGACTTAGATGAAATCGAATGGATAGAAGAAGGAAAGAAAGCGCGGGTATCTGCTCGCCTGCATATCGAAGATCTAGTCGATCACCTTGAGATTGAGCTTGATGAATCAGAGCGCGAAGATGTTGACACTATTGGTGGTTTTATGGCGAAAATATTGGGCCGAGTTCCCATTCCCGGAAGTGAGATTGAACTTCACGGTTGGCGAATAACGGCAGAGCGTCCGATCGGCAGAAGGCATCGAATCGGCACGGTATTGGTTGAGCGCGGAAATACCGAAGCAAAGCCCTAAGGTTTACCAATGCGCATCCTTCGCTTTACGCCACCTAGAGATTCAAAACTCGGCAGTGATCCACTTTTTGGCATTTTGGAGGATAACTCAACGATTCGAGTCCTATCTGGCGATCCGCTTTATTCTGGGATTCACCCTCGGGAAGAGAGAGTTCCTCTTAATTCGGTTCGAATTCTTGCTCCTGTAATTCCTCGGAGCAAAGTTGTATGCGTTGGTAAGAATTATGTAGACCACGCAAAGGAGATGGGTGGCGAGGTTCCAAAAGAGCCGGTGATTTTTATCAAGCCGAACACCTCAGTAATAGGACCAAATGATGTCATTCAATGGCCAAAACAGAGCGAGCGGGTCGATCACGAAGCCGAACTTGCAATCGTGATTTCTCGAATCTGCAAAGATGTTCCAAAAGAGCGTTATCAAGATGTCATTTTTGGATACACGATTGCTAACGATGTCACAGCGAGAGATATACAAAAAAGTGATGGTCAATGGACTAGAGGTAAAGGCTTTGACACTTTCTGTCCGCTTGGTCCTTGGATTGATATTGATTTCAAGCCAGGCTCGCAAAGATTGACCGCTGAGGTCGCGGGAGAGTTGAAGCAGGATGCGAAACTAAATGAAATGGTCTTTGATATCCCGACCATTATAAATTTCATCTCTAACGCGATGACGCTACTTCCTGGTGATGTGATTTTGACCGGAACTCCCGCTGGAGTTGGCCCTGTAAAAGAAGGTGCCGAGGTAAAGATTTCTATAGAGGGCTTAGGTGAATTAGTGAATCCGGTTTCCCAACGTGGCTAGAGAAGTTCGTACGCGCTTCGCGCCATCACCTACGGGAGATCTTCATGTAGGAAATATCCGTACTGCGCTCTTTGATTGGGCGTATGCCCGTCATACGGGCGGAAAGCTCATATTCCGGATCGAAGATACTGATCGCGAGCGCGTCACAGACGAGTACATTGCCCGCGCAATTGAGACCTTGAAATGGCTGGGACTTGAGTGGGATGAGGGACCCGAAGTAGGCGGTGATTACGGTCCATATCTCCAATCCCAACGATTGGATATTTATACCCAATGGGCAGAAACATTTCTTAAGAATGGCGATGCCTACAACTGTTATTGCTCAACCGAGGAGCTTGAAGCAAGAAGAGAAGCGCAACGAAGTGCGAATCAAGCGCCCGGCTATGACGGAAAGTGCCGTTCGCTCTCGCAAGATGAAATTGCAAAATACAAAGATGAAGGTCGCAAGCCCGTAATAAGAATGCGCATGCCGGATGGCGAAACAAAATTCAACGATCTAATCCGGGGCGAGGTAGTTTTTGAGCATAAATATGTGCCTGATTTCGTATTAATGCGTGCGGATGGATCACCCCTCTATACCCTTGCCGTAGCGGTCGATGATGTCTTGATGAAAGTTACCCATATTCTTAGGGGCGAAGATCTGCTCTCCTCAACACCGAGGCAGATCCGCGTCTATCAAGCGATGGGTGTAGCGACTGCGGACTATCCTGAGTTTGCCCATCTTCCCTTTGTTATGGGAACTGATAACACAAAACTCTCGAAGCGAAATGGTGAGGTATCTATTGCTTGGTACCGCGAGGAGGGATTTCTTCCAGAAGCAATCTGTAATTATCTCGCGCTACTTGGATGGTCGCCAGGGGATGATCGAGAGAACATTTCGATGAAGGAACTCGTCGAGCTATTCACGATTGAACGAGTAAATAGTTCACCGGCAAGATTTGATATGAAGAAACTTGAAGCGATTAACGGAGATAAGATCCGAGTACTTTCAATCGATGATTTCCTAACTCGTGCGCTTCCTTTTCTATTGAAAGAAGGAGTAATCAAGGGTGAGGCGAGTGAAATCGAGGTGGTCCGTAGCGCCCTTCCGATAATTCAAGAGCGAATTGCACGACTTAAGGAAGTTGTTCCGATGCTGCGCTTTCTATTCGTTGAAGAGGTTACGTTCGATGTCGAGAGCGCTGCAAAATTGGATGATTCTGAGGCCAAGAAAGTAATTGCTACTTCAATCACAGCTTTAGAACCGATACAAAATTGGAAGCATGATGAAATTGAAGCTGCGCTTCGTGCTGCGCTAATTGAGGGGTTGGGGTTAAAGCCTAGAAATGCATTTGGCCCGGTCCGAATCGCCGTGACTGGAAGTCACATCTCGCCTCCGCTTTTCGAATCAATGGAGTTACTTGGAAGAGAGCGCTCGATGGCTCGCCTTAAGAGCGCTGCAAATAATTAGCAAAGTTATAAGAGGGAGATTTCTCGGGGTATCCTTGGGCGCTCGCGAGAGCGGGTCAATTTGGGGTATGGGGTAATTGGCAGCCCAGCTGATTCTGGTTCAGCTTGTCTAGGTTCGAGTCCTGGTACCCCAGCGATAATGTAAAGTTTTACCGTACGGCTCCGTCGTCTAGTGGCCTAGGACTCTGGCTTCTCAAGCCAGCTACG
>CAZZIN010000014.1:0-15675 GCA_964654425.1 uncultured Clavibacter sp.
GGACGGCTTCCAATCGTTACCTCGGTTGAAAGCCTTGATCGCGCAGCGCTTCTACAGATCCTGACTGAGCCAAAGAATGCTTTGGTAAAGCAATATCAACATCTATTTGATATGGATGACGTAGAGCTTGAAATTGCAACCGATGCGCTCGAGATAATCGCTGATCAAGCAATCGCACGGGGGACTGGTGCCCGCGGACTTCGAGCAATAATGGAAGAGATATTGCTTCCTGTGATGTATGAAGTGCCGAGCAAGAAGGAAATCGGCAAAGTTATCGTCACCGCTGAAGTCATTAAGAGCAAATCTTCGCCGGTGTATGTGGAGCGCGGACCAAATAGCGTTAAGCGCACTGGTAAACGTGGAGAAGAGAAGACTGCGTAAGCCTAGGTAGTATCACCTTCTTATGTCCGAGTTGCCTTCAAACTTTGCACCGCATGAGATTGAGGGCGCCCTTTACGAAAAGTGGTTGAAGGCGGGCTACTTCACTGCTAATGCAAAATCAGATAAACCTCCCTTCTGCATAGTTATCCCGCCGCCAAATGTGACAGGTAGCTTGCATATCGGACATGCCTTGGACCACACCTTGCAAGACATATTGATTCGTATGAAGCGGATGAAAGGTTTCGAGACGCTCTGGCTTCCGGGAATGGATCATGCTGGTATCGCTACTCAGAATGTTGTGGAGCGAAAGTTGGCAGAGCACGGAAAGTCTCGCCATGACTTCACTCGTGAAGATTTTGTAAAGAAAGTTTGGGAGTGGAAAGCAGAATCCGGAGGTCTAATCCTCGATCAGATGAAACGGCTTGGCGATAGCGTTGATTGGAGCCGCGAACGATTCACAATGGATGAGGGGCTATCCCACGCAGTATTAACTATCTTTAAGCGACTTTATGATGCCGGGCTTATTTATCGCGCTGAGCGAATCATTAATTGGTGCGTGCGTTGTCGAACTGCACTCTCAGATATAGAAGTTGATTACCAAGAAATTGATGGTGAATTCGTTCAGATTCGCTACGGAGATTTAGATGGTGATCATGTCTTTATTGCTACTACCAGACCAGAAACGATGCTCGGTGATGGCGCGGTAGCTGTTAATCCAAATGACGAGCGATATAAGGCGATGATTGGCAAGAAAGTTCGTCTGCCGTATGTGAATCGTATGATTCCGATAATTGCTGATGAGTTGGTTGACCCTGAATTTGGAACCGGCGCCGTAAAGGTCACAGCTGCTCATGATCCAAACGACTTTGAGATGGGTCTTCGCCATAACGTTCCCATGATCATCATCATGAACGAAGAAGGCGTGATGGATGGAACGGGCACCCAATTTGATGGCATGGATCGATTCGCTGCCCGAAAGGCAGTGGTTGAACAGCTACGTGCGGATGGATTACTTGGTTGGGAGAAGCGTCCTTACAAACATAGCGTTGGACATTGCTCGCGTTGCAGCACGATAGTGGAGCCACGACTTTCGATGCAATGGTTTGTGAAAGTTGCACCACTTGCAAAGTTGGCGGGAGATGCCGTTCGCGATGAGCGAGTTGAAATCTCACCAACGGAATTGGAACCGAGATATTTTGATTGGGTCGACAATATGCATGATTGGTGTATTTCTCGCCAACTCTGGTGGGGACATCGAATTCCAGTTTGGTATGGACCAAATGGTGAAATGGAAGTCTTTGGGCCCGGTGAGAAAGCTCCAGCTGGTTGGACACAAGATGAAGATGTACTTGATACCTGGTTTTCATCGGCGCTTTGGCCATTTTCAACGCTGGGCTGGCCCAACGAGAGCGATGATTTAAAGAAGTTCTACCCGACGAGCGTGCTCGTGACGGGATACGACATCCTATTTTTCTGGGTCGCTCGAATGATGATCTTTGGACTCTTCGCTATGGATGGCAAGCAACCATTCGATGTTATTGCCCTGCATGGACTTGTGCGCGATAAGCATGGAAAGAAGATGTCAAAATCAAAAGGAAATGTGATTGATCCACTTGAATTCATGGATAAATATGGAGCAGATGCACTTCGTTTTGCCCTTGCCCGAGGAGCAAACCCAGGTACCGATCAAGCCTTAGCCGATGAGTGGATAGCCGGTGCAAGAAACTTTGCAACAAAAGTATGGAATGCGACGCGTTTTGCCATCATGAACGGTGCAACCGTAGAAGGTGCCTTGCCAAATCGGACTGAGCTAAATCATGTCGACCGTTGGGTATTGGATCTGTTGGATTCGACTATTCGAGATGTTGATTCTCTATATGAAAGTTTTGAGTTCGCGAAAGGTTCAGACGCTCTCTATCACTTCGCTTGGGACGAAGTTTGTGATTGGTACTTGGAGCTTGTTAAGGATTCATTCGCAAAGGGAGGCCTTGAGGCTGATAAATCCAAGCGCGTATTAGGCCATGTCTTAGATCAGCTCTTGCGCCTTATGCATCCGAGCATGCCTTTCATCTCAGAGGCGCTCTGGACATCCTTGACGAAAGGCGAATCACTTGTAATTGCAGATTGGCCCGTTGCATCCAAGTCTGATGTTGATAAAGAAGCTCGAGAAGTTGTTGAGGATATGAAGCGCCTGATCACCGAGATTCGAAGATTCAGAAGCGACCAAGGAATAAAGAATTCAGCCCGAATCAAGGCTGAGATCACAGGCCTTTCTGGCGCCCTTGCTCGATATGAAGATTCCATAAGGTTCTTAGTGAGACTTGAAAAGAAAGACGAGAAGTTCGCACCAAGTGCAAAGATTGAAGTTGGCGATTTTGTTGTCTCATTTGATTTATCTGGCGCAGTAGATGTAAGAGCTGAGCGTGCTCGCTTGACCAAAGACCTTGCAGCGATCGAAAAGGATCGCGAGACTGCCCGAGTAAAACTTGAGAATGAAAACTTTATGGCTAAAGCGCCTATGGATGTCGTTGCATCAATAAAGGAGCGGATGGAGTTCTGCGATGGCGAAATCGTAAGAATCAAATCGCTTTTGGAAGCGCTACCCAAGTAGTAGAGATGTCTAAAGAGATTGATGAGATCGAGCGCGCTCTTTTAAATCGCTGGCCCGAAACACGCATCAGCCCGACCTTAGAGCGAATAGCGCTTCTTGCCGATGCACTTGGATCGCCCCAGCTCTCATATCCAACAATTCACATTGCCGGAACGAATGGCAAGACCACCACCACGAGAATTATTGATTCCCTCGCAATGGAGTTAGGACTTCGTACGGGAAGGTTCACTAGCCCGCACCTAGAGAGTTTCCTTGAGCGAATTTGCATTAATGGCGAGCCAATAAGTGAAGAGTTCATGGCTGCGACATATAAAGACGTGTCGCCTTATTTCAAATTTGTAGATGAGCGTATGTCTCACAAACTCTCATTCTTTGAAGCAATAACTGGCCTTGCATTCGCAGCCTTCGCTGAGTTCCCGGTGGATATTGGAATATTTGAATGCGGTATGGGCGGAGAGTGGGATTCGACGAATGTGATAAATGCGAAAGTTTCTGTAGTTACTCCGATAGGACTCGACCACACCGCTTATCTGGGTGACACTTTAGGTGAGATTGCAAAAACAAAGTCCGGCATCATAAAACCAGGCTCATTCGCAGTTTTTGCCCGTCAGGAGCTAGATCCCGCTCAGGCGCTAATGAAGAAGTGCGCTGAAGTTGAGGCAATTCCGATTCGAGAAGGAATCGAATACCAAGTCGCTTCGAGGCAACTTGCCGTAGGTGGCCAACTCCTTTCGATAAAGGGCGTACATGGAGACTATGAGGATCTATTCCTTCCACTTCATGGAGAGCATCAAGCTAGCAATGCTGCGACCGCGCTTGCAGCAATCGAGGTATTTGCTGGTGGAACAAAGCTCGATGAAGAGCTAGTGAGAAGTGCGTTTGCGAACGCCACATCACCAGGTCGATGCGAGATAGTCCTTCGAAATCCAACTGTGATTATCGATGCGGCTCACAATCCACATGGTGCGACTTCACTTCGACGCACAATCGAAAGTGAGTTTGATTTTGATTCAATAATCGGAATCGTTGCAGTTATGGGGGATAAGGACGCCAGCGGAATACTTGAGGAATTTGAATCGGTAATGACCTCGGTCATCATCACTCGCAACTCATCCCACCGTGCAGCGCCGATTGAGGAGCTAGCGAGTGAAGCTCGCGAGATATTTGGCGACCATCGCGTCCTAACTAAGGATTCACTAGAAAGCGCAATTGCGGTTGCAATAACGGAAGCGAAATTCGAAGTCGAGATGAATGAGAAGTCATCTGCTGTACTAATCGCTGGCTCAGTAATATCGGCCGGCGAAGCGCGCGGAATAATCCGAAGGAAGTATTCAAAGTGAAAATATTGGCAAGAAGCGTCCTATCAATGGAGATCCTGCTCGTGGGCTTTGCACTTCTCCTTGCCAAGGACCAGACCAGCCAAGCCGGTCTCTATTTTGGTTACTTCATATTGCTAGTGAATATTCTCGCGCTCGCCTTCTTGCGAAATAAGTTGGGCTGGATTCTTGGTTGGGTAGTCCAGTTTTCATTGGTGCTCTACGGTTTCTATATCTTCACGATGTTCTTCATGGGGGCGCTCTTCCTAGCGCTATGGATTACTGCCATAGTCATAGGGCGAAAGGGCGAGGCGATCAAGCGGGCTCGCGAAGGCGAAAATCCACAATAGACTTCACCCCGTGACTTCCGCTTCTGCCGCTAACGAAAGAACGCTTATCTTGGTCAAACCAGATGGCGTGCGTCGTTCATTGGTTGGAGAAATTATCGCTCGAGTCGAAGCAAAAGGTTATGTAATCAAAGATTTGAAGATGATGACCCCAGATCGTTCAACGCTAGAGGCTCATTACGCTGAACATAAAGGCAAACCGTTTTACGAACCGTTGTTAGAGTTTATGTTGAGCGGACCAATCGTTGCGATGATCGCAGAAGGAAATCGTGTGATTGAGGGATTTCGTTCCCTTGCAGGAGTAACAGATCCAACGCTCGCAGCTCCCGGAACTATCCGTGGAGACCTTGCTCGCGATCAAGGAACAAAGGTCGTACAAAACCTAGTGCACGGCTCAGATTCAACTGAATCAGCCGAGCGCGAAATAAAGATTTTCTTCCCTAATAAGTAAGGAGTAAATGAATGGCTAACCAACTGAATCGTTGGACCTTCCTAGGTCGTGATATGGCAATTGACCTTGGCACTGCAAACACACTTGTTTATGTTCGCGGTAAAGGCATCGTCCTAGATGAGCCAAGCGTTGTAGCTGTACACCAAGACACCGGCGCTGTTCTTGCGGTTGGGATTGAAGCTAAGAAGATGATTGGAAGAACTCCCGGAAATATAGTTGCGATTCGACCGCTAAAAGATGGAGTTATTGCTGACTTTGATACGACCCGCGAGATGATCAAGCACTTCATCCGCCAGGTCCACAAGCGCACATACCTTGCTAAACCAAGAATTGTTGTCTGTGTGCCTTACGGAATTACCGGTGTTGAGCGCCGTGCGGTCGAAGAGTCTGGGTATGAAGCCGGCGCACGAAAGGTCTACATAATCGAAGAGCCCATGGCAGCAGCCATCGGCGCTGGTCTTCCAATTCACGAGCCAACCGGAAACATGGTTGTAGATATTGGCGGTGGAACTACCGAAGTCGCCGTTATTTCTATGGGTGGAATAGTTTCAGCTACTTCAATTCGCACTGGTGGCGACAAGATGGATGTGGCAATCATTGATTGGATCAAATCTGAGTTCGGTCTACTGCTTGGTGAACGTATGGCAGAACAAATTAAGATGGAGATTGGATCTGCTTATCCACTTCGCGATGAACCAGATGCTGAAATTAGAGGTCGCGATATCGCAACTGGTCTTCCAAAGACAGTTGTTGTCTCCTCAGATCAGATTAGAAAAGCACTTGAGAAGCCGGTCATCGATATCGTAAATGCAGTTAAGCGCACTCTTGATGAAACTCCGCCCGAACTCGCAGCCGATTTGTTGGATCGTGGAATTGTTCTCACTGGTGGTGGCGCACTTCTTAAAGGTTTAGATGAGCGCTTACGCCATGAGACGAATATGCCTGTCCATGTCTCTGAAGATCCGCTCCGTGCAGTTGTCGAAGGAACCGGACAATGTATCGAGGAATTCGAAGCGCTTGAGAAAGTTCTGATCTCCGAGCCACGCAGGTAAGTCGATGGCTACGCGCGGAACGAATCGAGCGAGACTTCTCTTAGTCTCACTTCTCGTCACCTCGCTCTTGCTTATTACCCTTGATCTTCGTGGCGCAAATGTGATTGCTTCAGTAAGAAGTGCATCACAAACAATCCTCGCGCCCTTTCAAAGCGCTGGCAGTGCAATCCTCTCTCCAATCGGAAACTTATTTAGTGATCTATTCAATTTGGGAAATACCCGCCAGCGAATTGAAGAGTTAGAGCAAGAGAATAAAGAATTAAAAGCCCAAGTAATCCTCAACGAAAACCTTGCTGGCGAACTATCTCAATTAAAAGGTGTTCTTGAGCTCGCTGGAAAAGCGCGTTTCAAAACTGTAAGCGCTCGTGTTATTAGCAAGGGCGGCACCTCAACCTTCAGCGAGACGCTGGTATTAGATCAAGGTTCAAAAGCGGGAATTCGTCCCGAAATGACGGTTATATCTGAGGCCGGTTTGGTAGGTGTTGTGAAGTCGACTAGCCAAAACACTTCAGTAGTCCTTCTAATGAGCGATCCCGCCTTTCGCGTTGGCGTGCGAGTAGCCGGAACTCAATACATGGGAGTGCTC
Source organism: uncultured Clavibacter sp. (assembly GCA_964654425.1). Lineage (GTDB taxonomy): Bacteria > Actinomycetota > Actinomycetes > Nanopelagicales > Nanopelagicaceae > MAG-120802. The sequence continues at coordinate 6,745 of CAZZIN010000014.1, forward strand.
TCGGGGCAAGGTAGAAATCTCTATTCCCTTCAGATGTTAAGTGCGAGTGCTGATTTGAAAGTTGGTGATGTGCTTCTTTCAAGAGGAAGTTCTGGGGATTCACCTTTCGTTCCAGGAGTACCGGTTGGAAAGATCGTCTTTGTCGATAATGCTGCAGGACAACTAACAAAACAGGCGCGCGTTGAAGCATATGTAGATTTGAATTCACTTGGAGTAGTAAGCGTTGTTGTTGATTCTATGGGGAGCAATCCTGGTGATGCTCTTGTGCCTGCCGCTCCACGTCCTGCACCAACGGTAACGGTCTATGTAACGCCAACACCCACGCCGAAAGAGTAAAAGTGTCTTTGAATCGAATTCCGATAGTAACAGGGCTACTTCTTGCAGCGTTTGTAGTTCAAGAAGCTTTCGTAAATCGAATCAACTTCTTCCTAGGTGGCTTCGCTTTTTATCTAGCATTTTCGATAGCTTGGATACTAAAAGAAGAGCGCTCCACTGCCGTAATCGTTGGGTTTATTTCTGGCTTGATTGCAGATCTCTCTCCTACTCTCGAAGCGCCATTTGGTCTATGGATGCTCGTCATGACGGGATTCGCTTTCATCCTTACTACATATGTCAGGGGATCATTAGATCCAAGATTAAGTCCGCTAACCCTCTCACTAGTCACAACAGCTGGAAGTACCGTTGCGCTGATTCTTTTCGTAATTCTTGGCGCGATTCTAGGTCAGGAATTCGCTTCGGTTACGGCGCTAATCCGCGAGATATTTGGAAACGCAATTTGGACTCTCGTTCTTTCGCCTTTATTCATCCCAGTTGCCCTGAAGACGCATAATCTCTCGCTTACCGCTCGGGAGCGCTAGATGCGAGATAGATCAACGATTGCAATCGTCGTAGCCCAAGTATTTGTAGCCTCTTTGATGCTTGCGCTCTTAGGGAGACTCTTCTATCTGCAAGTAGCGGATGGTCCGCGTTATCAGGAAGCAGCGCTTGATATTCAAAGCCGAGACATAGTCACCCCTGCCCTTAGAGGATTAATTGTTGATAGCACCGGTGAACCACTCGCATTCAATAAGGCCGGGTTGATGGTTACAGCCGATCGATCAGTCCTGGATCGTGAACCGGATAAAGGTCGCTCAATATTGAACAAGGTCGCACTAGTCTTAAATCTTGACCCTAATGATGTATTTATAAGAACACGTTTATGTGGCGAACTTCCTAAGAATGAGCGGAACGGGTGCTGGAATGGAAATAGATATCAGCCGATTCCGATAACGAAAGATGCCAATGAGAATCAAGTTCTCAAGATTCTGGAGAGTTCTGATAAATATAAAGGAATAAGCGCTGAACCGGTTTCGATTCGTGACTATCCCGCAACATCAGGTGAGCGAGCAACACATGTGCTCGGCTATGTAGGACCTGTAACCGAGGCAGATTTGAATAATGAAGAAGGTAAACGTTTCTATCGAAATGAGTTGATTGGTAAAGCAGGAATGGAGTATGTCTATGACGAGAGCCTTAGGGGAACTCCAGGCGTAAGAACGGTTATCGTAAATTACAAGGAAGCTGTAACTCAGGAATCGCGCAATATTGCACCGATTCCAGGAAATCATCTAGTTTTAAATGTAAATGCGAAATTACAGGCTGCTGTAGAGCGTGAGTTACGTGATGCAGTTCTTCGAGCAAGGTCTATTGGTTATCGGGGCGATTCAGGTGCTGCAATTGTTACCGACCTTGAGGGAAGAGTTCTTGCAATGGCTTCGTATCCGGATTACGACTTAAATATCTGGGAGAACGGAATTACAGTTAAGCAGGCAAGAGAGTTGTACAGCGCAAGGTCAGGAGTTCCAGCACTTTCCCGTGCAATCCAAGGCTCGTTCGCGCCCGCATCCACCTTCAAGGTTGTCTCACTTTCCGCTGCTGTAAGCGCAAATTACAGCTTAAAGAAGAGTTATGACTGTCCGGCAACAGTTCAAATCGGTGATCGAGTCTTTAGGAACTTTGATAGTAAGCCGGCCGGAAAGATCTCCATGACAACTGCAATGGCGATCTCATGTGACTCGATTTGGTACCAGATTGCTTATGACGAGTGGGTTCGTGATGGTGGCTTAAAGCCGAAGAGCAACCCAAATGACCACTTTTTCAAGACCGCGGAAGGTTTTGGAGTAGGTAGAAAGACGGGGATTGATCTTCCTTCTGAGCAGAAAGGTCGCCTGCCAAATCGCTCTTGGAAATTGAATTGGTATGAGAACAATAAAGATTTCTACTGCAACTATGAAGAACGAGCTAAAAAATCACAGCGCACTGCTTACTTGATCGAAATCGCACGTGAGAATTGCCTTGATGGCGACAAAGTCCGAGCAGGAGACATGGTCAACTTCTCCATCGGTCAAGGCGATGTACTTTTGACACCTATCCAAATGGCGGTCATGTATGGGGCGATTGCCAATGGTGGAAAACTGATGGAGCCTAAAGTTGCCCGAGCAATCGTGACGCCAACTAATAAGATTGTTAAAGAGTTTGAACCGAAAGTTAATTCGGAACTGCCAATAAGCAAGCCAACGCTTAAGTTTCTAAAGAACTCACTTCGTGCCGTCGTAACTTCTGGAACAGCAAGAGGAGCATTTGCGGGGTTGAAGACCGAAGTGAGCGGTAAGACTGGAACTGGACAAGTCTTTGGTTTGAACCTAGATGGCTCGGCTAAAGATGACACCTCTTGGTTTGCTTCTTATGCTCCAAGTAAGAATCCAAAATATGTTGTTGTGATGATGGTGAGCCAAGGCGGATTTGGAGCTACGACTAGCGGTCTTGGAGTTCGTCGAATCTATGAGGATATCTTTGGTGAAAATGGAAAAGAAGCAATATTTCCAAGTGGTCCACCGACAAATATTCCGACTATCAAGAGCAGTATTGGAAGTAAGTCATGAGAAGCGCAGCTAAGACTCGAAACGAACGGAGGCGCTTTCTCCTAAACAGCGATCCAATCATCACAATCTCCGTCCTATTGCTCTCAGCGATCGGCGTGATTCTCGTCTATGCCGCAACGCGTGACTGGTTTGCTGCTAATAACCAAGACCCCGAGTATTACCTCAAGCGCCAAATCGTCAACGTAATTATTGGTCTCGCCTTTGCATATGGCGCGACGCTTGTGGATTACCGGCTGCTTCGCGCATATACCCCAATTCTCTGGGCGATTGGAGTGCTGGGATTAACTGCAGTCTTAATCCCCGGATTAGGTAGCGTCGTAAATGGAGCACGTTCTTGGATCTCACTTCCGGGCGGATTCCAACTTCAGCCGGCGGAACTCGCAAAGCTAACGATTATCGTGGGAATGGCGCTCATTCTTTCGGAGCGGGAGGCCGGAGAGCGTGGTCCGAGTGATCGACAGGTTATCTATTCACTTGGCGTTGCTGCTCTGCCGATTGTGTTGATAGTTCTGCAACCTGACCTTGGAACTGTTTTGATTATTTCTGCAGCTGTTCTCTCTATCGTTGCGATCTCAGGCGCTCGAATTCGCTGGGTCGTCGGACTTCTCATAACTGGAATTACTGGTGCTTACTTAGCGGTTGTAAGTGGTGCGGTAAGTAATTACCAACTTAATCGTCTTAGATCATTTATCGATCCGTATGCAGACCCGCAAGCGACGGGTTATCAATTAAGGCAAGCGCGTATCACGATTGGTTCTGGTGGTTTTCTTGGTAAAGGATTATTTGATGGCCCACAAACAAATGGAAGATTTGTCCCCGAACAACAGACTGACTTCATCTTTACCGTCTCAGGCGAAGAGTTAGGCTTCCTAGGCTCAGCTTTGATATTGATTCTCTATTCGTTAATTTTGTTGCGTGGTCTATCAATCGCAAAGCGCACTAACGATTTATTTGGAAGATTAGTCACCGCAGGTGTAGTTGCGTGGTTTGCATTCCAGATCTTCCAAAACATTGGAATGACGATGGGATTGATGCCAATGACAGGAGTCCCTTTGCCATTCCTCTCATATGGTGGCTCCAGCATGTTTGCCAATATGATCGCAATTGGCTTGCTTCAAAACGTTTATCAGCGCTCCAGATAGCGCTTTTCTCACATGATTAGGCGGATACCCCGCCCTATGAGATACTCCTCCTGCAATCGCCTCGGAAATATGAGGTCGCCAGACCGCTCTTTAGGTGCGGTCGGCAGATCCGAAAAGAATGAGGCGCCACCGAAGGTTTTTTTAGGAAATCGCCCTTAACGGGCGGGGATTAAGGATTTTTGCTATGGCCGATGAGCCAAAAAAGACGCGTAAGCGCGTTGTAAAAAAAGCTACAAGCACACCCAAGGAAGAGAGCAAACCGGATAAGGCCGAAAAGAAGGCAAAGTCCGCAGCTGTAATTCCAACACCGATCTTCCAGGCAGCGCCTGTCGCTCCTGCGAAGGCTGCAACTAAGAGCGCTACCAAACCAGCAATCGCTTCAGCCGCCGTTGATCGCGATGAAGATGGGGGCGATGGGGAGCGCGGTCGACGCCGCAGGAGAAGGGGTGGCCGTGGACGCCGCCGTTCGGAGCGCGATGAAGTCACCGAGAGCGGCAAAGAGTCGAGTGAAGATAATTCTGGCAAGCCAGATTTCGTAGTTGCAGGCGAACCTGTATTTAAGAAGCGTCGCCGTAGACGTCGCTCTGGCTCAGATGGAGTAGTCCCGGGAGAAACAGTTGAAGAAGATGGCGTAGTAACAGTCGTAAAGGTTAGGGATAAAAAACCCCAGGCCGAGCGCCCAAGAGAACGTAAGAATTTCGAAAGAAGGGATCGCCGCGATCGTTTCCGTGATCGTGACCGTGACCGCGATCGCGACAGAGATCGAGGACGTGATCGTGACCGAGGACGATTTGGCGATTATCGTGAGAATCGACGCCGCGGCACGATACTTACTGATGCCGAATTTCTAGCTCGCCGCGAATCGGTCGATCGCGAGATGTTGATTCGTCAACAAGGCGATCGCACTCAAATCGCAATCTTGGAAGATAACATCCTGGTTGAGCACTATGTAAATAAGAACAGCAATATCTCTTACGTCGGAAACGTTTACCTTGGCAAAGTTCAGAATGTACTTCCATCCATGGAAGCAGCATTCGTTGATATTGGTAAGGGAAGAAATGCAGTTCTCTATGCCGGTGAAGTGAATTGGGATGAAACAGGTCTTGCCGATAATAAGGAACGCAAGATCGAGCGAGTATTGAAGACTGGACAATCCGTTCTTGTTCAAGTTACAAAAGATCCGATCGGACAAAAGGGTGCACGCTTAACAAGCCAAATCTCCCTACCTGGTCGCTACCTTGTTTACGTTCCTGGCGGCGGAATGAGTGGAATCTCAAGGCGCCTACCTGATACTGAACGAAATCGTTTGAAGGAGATCCTCAAAGGTCTCATCACAGATGAAGAAGGCGTAATCGTCCGCACTGCAGCTGAGGGCGCATCCGATGAGGAATTAACTAGGGATGTAGTTCGCCTCAAAGCACAATGGGAAGATATAAAGAAGAAGTCAGAGAATTCCTCAACATCTGCTCCATCACTTCTTTATGGTGAGCCGGATATGACTATTCGAGTCATTCGTGACATCTTCAATGAGGACTTTAGGAAGTTAACCGTCCAAGGTGGCGACGCTTGGGACGACATCAATAATTATTTAGGACACATCGCACCTGAGTTGATGACAAAGGTAGAGAAGTGGACTGGAGCTCGCGATTTATTCACTGAGAACCGAGTTGATGAGCAACTAGCAAAGGCGCTTGATCGAAAGGTCTATCTGCCATCTGGTGGATCACTTGTGATTGATAGAACCGAAGCGATGATTGTCATCGATGTAAACACTGGAAAGTTCATAGGTAAAGGCGGAAATCTCGAAGAGACCGTCACCAAGAACAATCTTGAAGCCGCCGAGGAGATTGCGCGCCAACTCAGGTTGCGCGACTTGGGTGGAATTATTGTCATCGACTTCATCGACATGGTTCTTGAATCAAACCGTGAACAGGTTCTAAGAAGACTCGTCGAGTGTCTCGGAAGAGATCGCACTAAGCATCAAGTTGCAGAAGTAACTTCGCTCGGACTCGTCCAAATGACGCGTAAGCGCGTTGGCCAAGGTCTAATCGAAGCCTTCTCAACTATCTGTGAGAGCTGTGCTGGTCGTGGAATCCATGTTCACATGGAGCCAGTCGACAAGCGCAAGCTCGATCGCGAAATAAAGCCGACCGGTATTGCCGAAAGCTCCGAAGCTGAACCGATTGTCCAGCAAGAAAAATCGGAAGAGAAGTTGGATGAGAAGGCGGATGAGAAGAACGCGGCAGAAGAGGCGGATAAGCCGAAGTTTGGCCGCCGTCGCCGGAGAGCCTCCTCCTCAGGCGTATTGACCCCGAATTCCTAAGCCCGGTTTGACCCCCACTACGCTCAATCCGTAACCTAGGCCCCTGCTCGGTAGTGACCGAAGGAAATCTAAGGAAGGTAAATCGTGTACGCAATTGTTAAGGCTGGCGGGCGCCAGGAAAAGGTGGCCGTTGGTGACACGGTATTTGTAGATCGAATCGAGGCTGCGCCTGGTTCGACCGTTACTTTCCCTGCTGTTCTTGTTGTCGATGGTGACGCTGTTACTTCTGATCCAAAGATTCTCTCTGGTGTAAAAGTGACTGGCGAAGTTGTCTCTGAAGTAAAGGGACCAAAGATTCACATCCTTCGCTACAAGGCAAAGACTGGCTATCGCCGTCGTCAAGGTTTTCGCTCAAAAAATACCCGCGTGAAGATCACCGCTATCAACGGTGTGAAGTAAGGAGATAAAAAGAAATGGCATCCAAAAAAGGCGTCTCCTCGACTCGAAACGGTCGCGATTCCAATCCACAATTTCTTGGAATTAAGCGCTTCGGTGGTCAAGTAGTCAACAGCGGCGAGATTCTTGTCCGCCAACGTGGCACAAAGTTCCACCCAGGTAAGAATGTCGGAATCGGCAAAGATGACACCCTCTTCGCTCTCGAGTCCGGCGCAGTCGAATTCTCAAACGCACGCGGACGTCGCGTCGTAAATATCGTTCCGGTTTCGTAACAGACGGACTTTAGAGGGACGGGTCCGTTGCGACGGGCCCGTTTTTCATTTTCTAGGAGAGGAGCGCCATGGCTACATTCGTAGATCGTGTGACGCTTCATGCTGCAGCTGGCAAAGGTGGCGATGGATGTATTTCAGTACATCGTGAAAAGTTCGTGCCACTTGGTGGTCCTGATGGAGGAAGCGGTGGACGTGGCGGCGACATAATTCTTGTCGTCGATTCAGATGTTACGACCCTGCTCGATTTTCATCACTCACCACATAGAAAAGCGACATCCGGTCGCCAAGGTCATGGCGCGCTAAAAAATGGTGCAGATGGCGAAGATTTAATTCTGGGAGTACCAAATGGAACTGTGGTACTCACTAAAGATGGAAGAGTCCTTGCTGATTTAATCGGAGTTGGAACTCGCTTTGTTGCTGCAAAAGGTGGACAGGGTGGATTAGGAAATGCTGCGCTTTCGTCATCAAGAAGGCGCGCACCTGGATTTGCACTTCTCGGTGAACCAGGGGAGAAGCGAACCCTTGTCCTTGAGTTGAAGTCAGTTGCAGATATTGGCCTGATTGGTTTTCCGAGCGCCGGAAAATCATCGCTAATTGCTGCAATCTCGGCTGCTCGTCCCAAGATTGCCGATTACCCATTCACAACTCTTGCCCCAAATCTTGGCGTAGTTCAAGCAGGTGACTCAAGATTCACCGTCGCTGATGTTCCCGGCTTGATTCCTGGCGCTTCAGAAGGCAAAGGACTTGGCCTTGAATTCCTCCGACATGTTGAGCGCTGCGCTGCGCTTGTGCACGTTCTTGATTGCGGAACGCTTGAGACGGATCGTGATCCAATCAAGGACTTCGAGATTATCGAAAACGAATTGAAGAATTACTCTGCTGACTTGAGCGATCGACCAAGGATTATCGCGCTAAATAAAGTTGACCTTCCTGATGGAAAAGCGATTGCAGATATGGTCGAAGCGCAATTTAGAGAACGTGGTTTTGAGGTTTACAAGATCTCGGCCGCTGCGAGGCTTGGGTTACAAGAACTTCTATATGCGATGGCGCGCATAGTTAAGGATTATCGCGCTACTCAAATATCAGATGAGAAAACTAGAATCGTGCTTCGGCCAACCCCAGTCGATGATCGTGGCTTTAAAGTCCAAGCCAACGAGGATGGTTCATTCACTGTGATTGGCGCTAAACCAGAACGTTGGGTTCACCAGACCAACTTCGCCAACGCCGAAGCAATCGGATATCTCGCGGATCGTCTTGCAAGCCTTGGGGTCGAAAGAGAACTCTTCAAACTTGGCGCGAAGGCTGGCGATGAGGTTCGAATTGGAACCGATGAAGATGCCGTTGTCTTTGATTGGGAGCCAACAATCGAGGCAGGCGCTGAATTGTTATCTGGTCCTCGTGGTGATGACATGCGTATCCCTCGTGGTTGGGAGAAGTTCGATGAAGAGGCCGTCGATCAACTAGATGATGAAGAATTAGCTCAACAATGGGAATACCAAGTCGCGGACCCAACAAGTCCAAGGATTGAAGGTGAGGGGAGATGAGTAAGCGAGTAGTAATCAAAATCGGCTCATCATCCCTTGCTGGCCAAGACGCCCAAGGATTGAGCGCAAGCGCTGTCGATCAACTTGTAGATGCGGTCGCAGCTCTTAAGAAGTCTGGCTCGGATGTAGTAATTGTTTCCTCCGGAGCAATCGCAGCGGGCCTTTCACCACTTGGACTTACCTCTCGTCCTAAAGATCTTGCAACCCAACAAGCAGCAGCGTCCGTTGGCCAAGGTCTATTAGTACATCGATACACCGAGTCACTTGCGCGCCACCAAATCGTGGGCTCACAAGTACTTCTCACAATTGATGATGTCGTTAGAAGGTCGCATT
>CAZZIN010000015.1:0-15297 GCA_964654425.1 uncultured Clavibacter sp.
GGAAGAGTCATAGGTTTTTGATTAACTCGCGCGCCTTATCAACTACTTCTTTTTGATGCGCCCGCAACTCTTGTCCAGGATAGTCATTGCCATGAGTAAATGGGTCCTTAAGTTTTGTTACTCCAGATAATTCCTGAAGTACAAATAGTCCGCAGAAGGGTGCGTAAGTTGCGCTATATCCACCTTCATGAGTCATCATCAATTTTCCTTCACAGACCTCATCCGCAACATCCATCAATTTACGAGTTAGATTTCTATATCCCTCAGCCGTGATCATCATTCTTCCAAGTGGATCCAAATATGATGAATCGAACCCGGATGCCACAACAACAATATCCGGTTTAAATTTTCTAATTGCAGGAACTACCACCTCATCAAATGCGTAGTAATAACCACCAACTCCGGTTCCCGCAGGCAGTGGAATATTTATATTTGTACCAATGCCGACAACATCAAGATCACCGGTATCGTGCGGATAAAGTCGATCTTGATGCAGTGAAATAGTAAGAACATCTTTATTATCTAGGAATATCGATTCCGTTCCATTTCCATGATGAACATCCCAATCAACAGCAACTACCCGTAAAGAAGGGTTCAACTTCTTCGCTACAGCGATTGCAACTGCAAGATTTGAGAATACGCAATAACCCATCCCACGCTCTCGGACTGCGTGATGTCCAGGCGGGCGAATGAGTGCGTAACCATTCTTAACTTGACCAGAGAGAACCGCATCAAAGAGTTCGATAGCGCCACCAGCTGCTAGAGCAGCAATCTCATAACCACCCCGAGCGAACGGTGTTGTTAAATCGCCACCATCTCCGCCAAGACGGGTCGCGCTCTCGCGCTTGATTCGCTCAATATGTTCTTTCGTGTGGACTGCTTCTAGCTCGAGATCAGTTGCCTTCCGCGGCGCAATTCTTATCAACTCATCAATTAGTCCGGAAACAACTATTAGTTCGTGAATTCGTTTCTTGGTCTCAGCATTCTCGTAATTCATATAAGGCTGAAGGCCTGCACCTGGATCTGACGGCATGTCTCCTACGAAAGTCCCAGTGTCGTGCCACCCAAATAGCTCGTGGTAAACGTAACCGGTAGCCATGTGCCGATAGTAATCTGCTCAGGTGCGCCGTCTACTAGCTCTTCCTGTGGCAATTCTGCTCGCAATTCCAACACCGGGAGCGCTTGCTTTGCACACAGTTGAGAAGCGAAGTAGTGCTACTGCGCTTGCATCTCCAGGTCTATTGATTGTCGATGATGCTGAGTTGAAGGTTCTATCCGAGAACAAGCCTGATTCGCTCCGAATCCCGGCATCAGTCTTGAAGTTGATGACCTCTGTGGTCGCAATTCAAAATATCGGCGCAGAAACGCGCTTCACAACATCGGCCTGGAAGATGGCTAATCAAGATGAGATCTTGATCCGTGGTTCTAAGGATCCATTTCTAACTACAAGCCGTGCAATATCTGAGAAGTACGGCCACAAATATCTTCCAGCACTAATCACCAAGAGCAATCCTGAAGGACTAAAGAAGATAAAGATATTTTACGAAGGCTTGTACCCGAAGGATATTTACAATTTAGAAGTCACCATGAAAACCCGCAAAATCAAGGCGAAGTTCATCGAAGTCAGTAGTAGCCAAGCAGATGAAATCGGTAAATCAGAGATAGCTTCGTTAACGTCAGCACCACTAAGCAAGATGATCGAACATCTAACGCTTTGGAGCGACAATCTTGTAGCTGATCGCTTAGCTGATACTTCAGCCCGAAAAGTTGGAAACCCGACGACAGGTAAGGGGCTTACGGCTACATATAAAGAGGTCCTTAGCGCTCTTGGAATCTCAACAGAGGGTTTGCAGATAAGGGATGGAAGTGGTTTATCCAAATCAAACCGAGTCTCAGCTCGAATGATTGTCGATCTCTTGATGCTGATTAGAAAGGATCCGAGGTTCGAATCCATTTACAAAGGGCTCCCCATCGCAGGTGAAACCGGGACGCTTGTGAAGCGGTTTGCAAAAACACCTGAAGCAAAGGGAAATGTAAGGGCTAAGACCGGGTGGGTAAATAGCAGTGTGACGCTCGCAGGTTATGTGAAAAGCGGTGAAAAAGAGTATGCCTTCGCAATTCTTGCCGACGGGATTATCCCGAGTTTGAAGAATCGAAATCGAGCCAGAGCGGCGATGGATAGATTATTAGAGACGATCGTTAAGGGCGATCACTAAATACTTTTATAGCTCCACCGTAACAAGCAACCCAAACTCTTGAATTTAACGGCTCGTATGCAACGCCAATTGGCTCGCTGCAGGGCCGTACTCTTTGAATGATCTCAAAGTTGCTTGCATTCAACTTAACGAGTGTGTTACTTACGTAATTGACAACATATAGGGCAGTTCCATCGTTAGAAATATCAAGACTTCTAGCTGCATTACCAGTCCTCACCGATCGAATGACTTTATTCCTACCTAAATCAAATGCAACAACCCGACCAGCTGCGTTAAGTGACACATAAAGCGTATTGTCATCAGGGGATAGAACCAGTGCCCGTGGATTTGATCCCACTCGTAACGTCTCAACTTCCCAACTACCGAGTGAAATCTTATGTACGACCGATCCGCCCATTTGGGCTACATAAGCAAATTTAGAATCTTTGGAAATCGTTATTCCGCGTGGATAAGCCCCGATTGGTATTGTCTTGATTACTTTCTGGGCCTCAATTGAAACTATCGAAAGATCATAAGAGCACCAATTTGTTACTAGGACATATTTGTTGTCCGGAGAAACCGCTACAACTTTGGGAACCACACCAACTCGATAGGCAGCATCAATTTCCCAGGTGGAAGTCGATATCCGATAGAGAAATGAACGGTCATATTTATCGGAAGGCTTACAGATATCAGTTCCCTCACGATTAAATCCCTTGCCATACATAGCGTAGTTAGTCACATATAGATAGTCATTATCTGGGGAGAAGGCACCCTCGACTGGCGCTCCTTTATGTGTGCCACTAAAACCATCAAATCCAAGTGATTTCAAATCAACACGATCGGGGATTGTCTTTATCAAGTTCAAGTCAGAACCGTTGTAGACCGTTATGGAATGGCGATACATCATGTTATGCGCTGAGACCAACCCATTGCTTGAAGCGCGTACTGATTTAGGTGCGATATCACCGGTAATTGTCCGTTCCAATTTCATCTTGGTGTCGGCTGAGAGAAGTTCTGCTTCCGCAGGTGAGATAGCAATCACCAATAAGAACGCGGTTAGTAGAGAGCGAATCCGCATGCGGTCAATCTACCGGTAATCTCCGCATGTGTTCTCACCTTATATAGCGCTAATGAAATTAAGGGTCGTAGAACTTCTTTTAGTAACAACTCTCCCTGCGCTATTTCTTGCAGCTGGAGGCGTCCCATCCTTAGATGTAACACTTGCAACACTTCTCGGTGGCACTCTTGCTGCGGGTGCAGCAAATGCTTTCAACATGGTGATTGAAAGCGATATCGACAAGGTAATGACGCGAACTTCTAAGCGACCAATAGTTAATGAGCAGGTCACAGAGGGACAGGCACTCACTTTTGCCTTTCTGATTGCAGCTATTTCACTTCTTATTTTTTGGTTCTTCACCAATCCGCTTGCCACTGGTTTAACTGTTAGCGCAATTGCCTTTTATGTATTTGGCTATACCGTCGGACTTAAACGGCGTACCTCCCAAAACATCGTTTGGGGTGGAATCGCTGGTTGCCTCCCAGTCCTTATTGGTTGGGCCGCTGTGACCAATTCACTTTCTTGGACCGCTTTCTGGTTTTTCATGGTCATCTTTTTTTGGACACCGCCACATTTCTGGGCGCTTGCCATCAAATACAAAGATGATTACGCAGCAGCGGGAGTTCCGATGTTGCCGGTAGTCGCGCCCATGAGGAAAGTAACCCAACAGATGTGGTTTCACACGATCTCCATGATTGCTACTTCATTCTTAACTCTTTATGCCGCGGGACTATCAACTTGGACTTATGTTGTAACAGCGTTACTTGGAGTTGTATTTGCTATACAGGTAAGAGATCCCGACAAAAACTCGGGGAAAATTTTCCAAGGTTCAATCACATACCTAAGCCTTTATTCAATACTTCTAGTCACCGGGGTATTCATCTAGATTCATATGCACATTCTGTTCAATAGGTTTTAAAACCAAGAGAAAGCATTGATATATTTCGCCAAACGTCCCTTCTTGGCGAACGGAGCCCCAATTTGGCTCCTGCGGATAAGCTAGCCAAGAGGGTCATCAAATTCACTCACTTTCAAATCTATTGCTTTAATCACTTTCTTCAAATATTCGTCGGATCCGCGTTCAAAACTCTGAAAGTGTGACCAGGCCAAGTAATCAGCAACTTGCCCACAAGCATCACGCTTCATAGATTGGAAGTACACATAGTTTTTAATGCCAAGAGATAGGAACAATTGTTTTAGTTTTCGTTTTGCTGCTGCACGAGAAGTGCGGTCAAGAGTTAAATCAACCAAAAGTACAATCTGAGAATATTGAACGGCGCTTTGAATAATCTCAGATATTAGGCGACTGAGAATTTCCACGTAGATTCCCTTGAGATCGCTAGTTGACATTTTAAGGGTCTTTCTTAGTGCAAGTGAAATCCCCTGACAGTCAGTCAAACTCTGTAAAGATAGGAGAAATTGTGCTCTGATGATTCTCGAATCATCCGCAGCATGAAAGTTTGGAATTCCAACCCCTTTCGATAATAGTTGGTAACGTAAACTGTTTAGTGTTGTCGAAACAGAATCAGGTCGCTTAGTGGCAAAGGCTGATAGGACCAAGGAATCACTTCCCTTGAGACAGGGGTGTAGGTCTCCCGATTCATCAACGAATACAAAGAGTGGATCGTCAGCACTTGTTACCTGTCGCACAGCCTCCACCACGGGAATCTAGATAATTTTTAGTACATATTTTGATTCTCAAGGAAATCTGTGGAAAAGCGAGAGCTAAATACCGAGGATTTCAAAGCTTGCCCTTTATCCTTTTCACTAGTAACTGACCCCCATTTCCCCAGGGAGCCAATTAGTGAGAATTGTTTCTGCGCGCCAGATAGCGCTCGTGCTCGCCTCATTACTTTTAGTTTCATCCATTCCGGCATACGCGAATCCAAAGAAACCAACTCTTGCTCAAATCGAAGCCGCAAAACAAGCTGAAGCTGCGGCGAAAAAGGAAGCGGATGCAGCTGCAGCCCGCCTCGCAAAAGCAAATCTCACTCTTCGCCAATTAATAGGCGTTGCAAATACTGCTCGCATTAAGTACGAAGCTGCTCGGGCCGAGTTAGCTCGAGCAATTAAAGAGGCGGAAGCAGCTGCGGCCGCCTATCAAGAGGCGCTCGCACAAGTAAAGGCTGCACACGATGCAATCGGACGCCTTGCAACAAACGCATACATAATGGGTGGCGGCTTTACAGATTTTGATTCATTATTGCATTCAGATGGGCCACAGGATTTGATGGATCGACTTTCAACACTAGATTCACTAGGCACCCAAAACTCTCAGGCTCTCTTCCGATTTAAAAAAGCCGAAGCTGTAGCCCGCGAGGCCAAAGCTGAAGCCGATGCAGCTCGTGAACGTCAACGTGTTGCAACGGCAAAAGTTGCGGCAGCAAAAGCTGAGGCTGATGCTGCAAGAGATGCACAACAAAAGGAAGTAAATCGACTACAGAAGATTCAAGATCAGATTCTTAAAGAATTGAATACGGCACGGAAGAAGCGCGTGACCCTAGAACAACAGCGACAACTCGCACTTCTAGAGGAAGCGAACGCCTCAATCGCAGAAGGAACTGCGATTTACACGAAGGTTTGGCCAGATATTGGCTTCAAGGGGCGCTCAACTTTCCGTTCTACGCCGGAAATGCGCGCAAATGCGGTCGAATTTGCCAAGAAGCAGGTATTGGCGCGCAAGCCATACATCTGGGGCGATGAAGGACCGAACGCTTTCGATTGCTCAGGACTCGTTTATGCCGCCTACCGCGCCGCGGGACTTGGTTGGCCGAATTGGGATCGCCTCAACTCATCACTTTATTTCTCATATACAAAACACATCCCCATCAAAGATCTTGTGCCAGGCGATCTACTTTTCTACTCCTATAAAGGAACGGTAAACACAATCCACCACATTTCAATCTACGCAGGCAACGGGATGATGTGGGAAGCGAACTCAAAGGGCAAAGGCTTGCTCTATTCGAACATATACAGCATCAAAGGTTTGATGCCGTATGGAGGTCGGGTCTAGCACTAACTACGCTTATGCCTTATGGCAGAAGCAACACCTCTCTATCAAATTCGCCTTGCCATTCGCGATGAGCTAAATGATTTGAGCGCTGGCGATACCGTGCTTGTTGCAGTATCTGGAGGCGCAGACTCTTCTTCACTAGCAGTTGGCCTACTTCATGAAACGAAAGAGAAAGCAATTCGAACAATTGCGGTCATTATCGATCACGCTCTCCAAGCAAATTCTGCAGATGTTGCTCAGAATGCAAAAGCGGAACTTCTTAAAATTGGTTACACAAATATCGAAATCAAGCGGATCAAAGTTGATGTTACGGACGGAATGGAAGCTTCAGCAAGACGAGCTCGCTATGCCGCTCTAAACGAGATCGCAGATAGCGTTAATGCGGTCGCTATTTTTCTCGGCCACACCAAAGATGATCAGGCCGAAACAGTTCTATTAGGACTTGCGCGAGGTTCTGGTACAAGATCACTCTCGGGGATGGCTTCGCGAATTGATAGATATCGACGTCCTCTTCTATCAATTACTCGGGGACAAACAGAAGCCGCATGTAAAGAAGCGGGAATAAAGTTTTGGAATGATCCTCATAATCAATCGATGGAGTATGCGCGAGTGAGAGTGCGCGAACACGTACTTCCTTTGATGGAAGAAGAAATTGGTCCAGGAATCGCAGATGCGCTAACCCGCAGCGCAAAGTTATTGCGTGATGACGCAGATGCACTCGATGAATGGACCGAGGAAGTTTTTGGGGAGATCGATCCGATCGATATGGATATCGAGATGCTCTTAGGACTTCCGCGGGCAGTTAGGACCCGGGTAATTAGGAAGGCGATCTATCTCGCGGGCGCCCCATCTGGCTCACTTTCGGCTGAACATATTGAGCCGGTTGAGGCTCTAGTCACAGCATGGAAGGGGCAAGGGCCAGTATCACTCCCCGGGGGTGTGACCGTTTCACGGATTTCGGGCAGACTTTCGCTCTCTTAAATCCCTAGGAAAGGCTTATTGTGGATCTGGCATCTGTGCAAGGCGATATCGAGAAGGTAATCGTCACAGAGGAGCAACTTCAAAAACGTTTGAAAGAAATTGCTAAACAGATCGATGCCGATTACAAGGGTCAAGAGTTACTTTTAGTGGGCGTTCTTAAGGGCGCCGTCATGGTGATGGCCGATCTCACTCGCCACATGAATCGTCATGTGGAAATTGACTGGATGGCAGTTTCTTCTTATGGTTCTGGGACAAAGTCTTCTGGGGTTGTTCGCATCTTGAAAGATCTTGATCGAGATATAACCGGTAAGAATGTTTTGATTATCGAAGATATTGTTGATACCGGACTAACGCTTGATTGGCTCTCCCAAAATCTAAAATCTCGCGGCGCCGGCTCAGTTGAAATTATGACGGTGCTTCGTAAACCTGATGCCGCGATAGTCAAAGTAGATGTTCGCTATGTTGGATTTGATATTCCAAAAGATTTTGTGATTGGTTATGGATTAGATTTCAACGAGAAGTATCGAAACCTTCCCTTCATCGCAGTACTTGCGAAACATATGTACGAGTAGCGATGGCAGATAATAAAAAGATAAAGAGGCCAAAGCTCCCAACTCGTCCGGGGAATAAACCAACCGGAAAACCAGGAGCTAAACCACCTTCGCGATTAACCCGTCGCCCGCTTTTCTGGATACTCGTTGCAATCGTCGCTGTAACAATCTTCGGTCAGATCTCATCGAGCGGTAACTCGTTCACCAAGGTGGAAACCTCCGAGGTTATGGCTGCAATTACCCGGGGCGATGTGGAAGCCGCGACCGTTGTAGATCGCCAGCAAGTAGTCCGGTTAGTTCTAAAGCCTGGGGTGGCAATAAAGGGCGCCACTAAAGTCGAGGCCTCGTATGTGAGTGGGCAAGAGCCCATTTTGGTCAATCTCTTAAGCGCTAATCCGCCTCCGAAAGAGTGGAATGTCGAAGTTCCACGCACCAATATCTTCGTATCGATCCTTTTCACACTCGGTCCAATCATCTTGCTCTTCTTCTTACTTCTTTTCTTTATGGGCCAAGCTCAAGGTGGATCGCGCGTCTTTTCCTTCGGCCGTTCGCGT
This sequence comes from uncultured Clavibacter sp., assembly GCA_964654425.1. Taxonomy (GTDB): domain Bacteria; phylum Actinomycetota; class Actinomycetes; order Nanopelagicales; family Nanopelagicaceae; genus MAG-120802. The sequence continues at coordinate 8,355 of CAZZIN010000015.1, forward strand.
GCGAAGCTACATTCAAATGAAGTTCCACAAGTTACTTTCGCTGACGTTGCCGGCGCGGATGAAGCAATCGAAGAGTTTAAAGAGATAAAGGATTTTCTAGCTGAGCCAAAGAAGTATCAAGAAATCGGCGCAAAGATTCCAAAGGGCGTGCTGCTCTTTGGCCCCCCAGGAACTGGTAAGACGCTCCTTGCTCGCGCTGTTGCAGGTGAGGCAAAAGTTCCGTTCTACTCTATTTCCGGTTCAGATTTCGTAGAGATGTTTGTTGGTGTTGGAGCCGCTCGAGTCCGCGACCTCTTTAATCAAGCGAAGGCAAACTCGCCATCAATAATTTTCGTTGACGAGATTGATGCCGTTGGACGTCATCGTGGCGCTGGTCTTGGTGGCGGTCATGATGAACGAGAACAGACTCTCAATCAATTACTAGTTGAGATGGATGGATTCGAGCCACACGATCAAGTAATTCTTATTGCTGCCACTAACCGCCCGGATATCCTTGATCCGGCCTTGCTTCGCCCAGGTCGTTTTGATCGACAAATCGGAATTGATCGCCCCGATGTAAAGGGCCGCGAAGCGATTATGAAAGTTCATGCTAAAAATAAACCGCTCGAGAAAGACCTTGACCTTCTTGCAATAGCTCGGCGCACACCAGGGTTTACTGGAGCTGATCTTGCCAATGTTCTAAATGAAGCGGCGTTATTAACGGCAAGAGAGAATAGAAAAGTCATCTCCCGCGATGATGTAGATGAAGCGATAGACCGCGTAATGGCTGGACCCCAGCGTAAATCAAGGCTTATGAGCGAGGAAGAACGGCGCGTGACGGCTTATCACGAAGGGGGCCATGCCCTTGTTGCACACGCGCTTCCACATACGGATCCAGTTCACAAGATCACCATCATGCCGCGTGGACATGCACTTGGTTACACGATGGTGCTACCTGATGAAGATAAGTATTCGACCACTCGAAATCAGATGTTAGATCAACTCGCATACACAATGGGTGGTCGAGCGGCGGAGGAACTTGTCTTTCATGATCCAACGACAGGCGCTTCAAACGATATTGAAAAAGCAACCACACTTGCGCGCGCAATGGTTACCCAATACGGCATGACCGAGCGCTTAGGTGCGATCAAGTTAGGTACAAGTGATTCCGCACCATTCCTTGGCCGTGATTATGGACATCAGAGAGATTACTCCGAAGATATTGCAAGCGCAGTTGATCAAGAAATCCGTAATCTAATTGAGACAGCGCACCAAGAGGCCTATGAAATTCTTGTCGAGAACCGCTCAATCCTTGATGCTCTAGTTGAAGAATTGATGGATAAAGAGACGCTTCACAAGGAAGAGATCGAACTTATCTTCAAACATGTTGCGGCTCGCCCGAAACGTCCAGCTTGGACGGGATCAGAACTTCGCATCCCATCTCGTGTTCCTCCGGTGGAGTTAAAGAAGAAGAGCGAAGTGGAGGCTGAGGAGAAACCAAAGCGACGTAAGAGGGCAGCGACAGCTAAAGAACTTTCTAATGAGCAATAACTTTGATGAAGCGCGAGTAGAACGGGCGATTCGCGAATTACTTATTGGAATAGGCGAGGATCCAGAACGAGAAGGTCTAAAGGAAACTCCTGCTCGAGTTGCACGCGCGATGCAAGAGAACTTTCAAGGGCTCTTCCAGGACCCCGCTGAAATCTTCAATAAAACCTTTGATTTAGGCCATGAAGAGCTAGTGATAGTTAAAGATATAGAGGTTTATTCGCACTGCGAGCATCACTTAACTCCATTTCACGGCCTAGCCCATGTTGGTTATATCCCTGGACCAAGTGGCAAGGTCACTGGTATTTCAAAGTTAGCAAGGCTTGTCGATATCTATGCTCGTCGCCCGCAAGTTCAGGAGCGCTTAACGACTCAAGTAGCTGATGCGTTAATGAAACATCTTGAGCCAGGCGGAGTGATTGTGATTATTGACTGTGAACATCTTTGTATGTCGATGCGCGGGGCAAAGAAACCAGGAGCGCGGACGGTAACTAGCGCGGTTCGGGGAATGTTGCGCGACCCAGCAACTCGCGCTGAAGCAATGTCATTAATTACAGGAAAGTAAATATGCCTACGTTGGTGATGGGAATACTAAACGTCACCCCCGACTCATTTGCAGATGGTGGAAAACACTTCACGATTGACTCAGCTGTTAAACGCGCCCAAGAAATGGTTGAGGAGGGTGTTGACATCATCGATATCGGTGGAGAATCAACCAAGCCAGGCGCCGACCGTGTTACCGAGGAAGAAGAAGCAGACCGAGTCCTTCCAGTTATTGAGAAAGTTATGCCACTCGGTGTGGAGATTTCTATTGACACTACGAGAAGCGCAATCGCAGCGAAAGCAATAAAACTCGGAGCAAAGTATGTAAATGATGTTTCAGGTGGCCTTGCTGATCCAAAGATGTATGAACTAATTGCCAAAAATCCCAAAGTCCAGTATGTGATTATGCATTGGCGCGCGCATTCAAAGAATATGCAAGAACTGGCGCAATATGAAGATGTAGTTAAAGAGGTGAAAGAAGAATTAGAGGAGCGGATTAATTCGGCAATCGAAGCGGGAGTTGACCCAGATCAACTAATTATTGATCCAGGTATCGGCTTTTCTAAGACGGCGGAACATAATTGGGAGCTGCTAAAAAACCTTGATCGGCTCTCGCTTTTGGGCTATCCCATCCTCATTGGGGCCTCACGAAAACGCTTTCTAGGTGAGCTGATTGGGAGCACCAACCCAGATGATAGAGAGTCGGCCACGCTTGCCATCACGGCAGCGATGGCAAAACAGGGAATTTGGGCGGTGCGAACCCATTCGGTAAAACCACATCGTGATGTAATCGCAACAATCAACGCACTAGCAAGAAGATAAACTTTTTAATATGAGCGACAAGATAACCATAAATGGGATTAGAGCGTTAGGTAAGCATGGCGTCTTGGCGCAAGAGAAAGTTACCGAACAAGAGTTTGTCGTCGATGTAACACTCGGACTTGACCTAGATAAGGCAGCAGCAAGAGACGATTTAAATGAGACGGTTAATTATGATGAAGTGGCGAAATTAATCCATAGCGCAATTAAAGGACCCACTTTCAATTTAATCGAAGCCCTTGCGGGAAGTATTGCAACAGAAATTCTCGCCCGATTCAAAGCTGTGGAAAAGGTAAAAGTCACCGTTCATAAACCGAGAGCGCCGATCTCAGTCCCGTTTGAGGATGTATCGGTGACGATTAAAAAAGAACGGTGAAGGCAGTAATTTCCTTAGGTGCAAACCTAGGCGATCCACGTAAACAAGTCTCGATGGCGATAGATGCTATCCGCGATATTTTGAAAGTGAATGCGGTCTCATCACTACATGAAACACAGCCTTTTGGAGTTCCGGATAACCAACCAAATTACATCAATGCCGTATTACTCGGGGATAGCGACCACAAGCCACTTGATTTAATGAAGCAACTTCTTGGAATTGAGCAGGAGTTAGGACGGATTCGCTCCTTTCCTAATGCGGCGCGAGTTATTGATATCGACATCGTCGACTACGGCGGTCTATTCATGGAGAGCGCAGAATTGACGCTTCCTCACCCAAGGGCGCATCAACGTGCTTTTGTCTTGGCGCCATGGTTTGAGATAGATCCGGATGGAATTCTTGCGGGTAAGGGGCCTATCAAAGGGCTTTTGGCTGCACTCGAATAAGGAAAGTAGACTTTGCAGCGCCTGGTACCCCAAGCGGACTGGAGCTAAAAAAGGTGAGAGTAGAACGGGTTTTAACCGACCTTAAGCGCCCATGCGCGTTTGTTCCAACAATGGGCGCACTTCATGCTGGCCACCAATCATTGATAAAGATCGCGCGAGAATATTGTGATGAGGTCATAGTTTCTGTCTTTGTAAATCCACTTCAATTTGAAGATAAGGAAGATCTCGCAAAGTATCCCAAGACACCTCTGGTTGACGAGCAACTTGCACGAGAGGCTGGAGCTACGGTTCTGTGGCGACCAGAGTTGACTGACATTTATCCTGGAAATGAAAAGAAGTTAAACGCGGGAGAACTGGGAAATAGATTTGAGGGCGCCAGCCGATCCGGACATTTTGATGGCGTTCTTACTGTTGTCAATCGGTTATTTGAAATGGTAAAGCCAGAATTTGCAATCTTTGGTGAAAAGGATTTCCAGCAACTATTTTTGATTAAGAAAATGGCGGCCCTATTACATCCAGGGCTAGAGATTATTGCAGCGCCAACAATCCGGGAAAGCAGTGGACTCGCCCTCTCATCACGCAATATTCGGCTTAGTAGTGATGGATTGATTACGGCGCAATCCATTTCTTCTGCTCTTCGAGCTGCCGCAACGAAAGATTCGTTACGGGAAATGAAGTTAGAACTTCAAAAACTGGAAGGAATCTCAAACTTCAAATTGGACTATGCCGAATTGATTGATGAGGAAACATTTGAGATCGCCCATGAAAACTCATCAAAAGTCCGTGGGATCGTCGCAGGATTTGTTGATGGCGTACGTCTAATCGACAATATGGCGATGGCTAGAAGATTGGTGCGCGCATGAGATTACGTGCACCGCATCCAGGTTGGAGCGCTTCGGCTGATGTCGTTGTCATTGGCTCAGGGGTCGCAGGACTTACTACTGCGCTTCAAATACGCTCCCATAACCTTTCAGTAATGCTTATTACAAAGGCTCGGGTCGATGAAGGTTCCACAAAATGGGCCCAAGGTGGAATCGCTGCAGCCCTTGGTCCTGGTGATTCACCAAGTGATCATGAACGCGACACTCTTGTTGCTGGAGCTGGATTATGTGATCTACCAGCTGTGAAGGTTCTAGTTACCGAAGGGCCAGAGGCAGTTCGGAAATTGATTGCGCGGGGCGCAGTTTTCGACAAATCAGAGACCGGGGAGATTGCGCTAACTCGCGAAGGTGGACATTTGCGTAATCGAATTTTGCATGCGGGCGGAGATGCAACTGGTGCTGAAGTCTCACGGGCATTACTTGCAGCTGTATCTAAAGATGATGGAATCGAAGTAATTGAACATGCGCTAGTTCTTGACGCGCTAAAGAGTGCGAGTGGAAGAGTCTGCGGAGTCACTTTGCATGTGATTGGTGAAGGAACGCGTGATGGAGTTGGACAAATTCTTGCGCGGGCGGTTGTTCTTGCAACGGGCGGATTAGGTCAGGTCTATTCTCAAACTACAAATCCATCAGTATCTACCGGTGATGGAGTTGCACTTGCCCTTCGCGCTGGAGCCGATGTTGCAGATGTCGAGTTCATTCAATTTCATCCAACAGTTCTTTATATGGGCGAGAGTTCCAAAGGTCAACAACCATTAATTAGTGAAGCGGTCCGGGGAGAAGGCGCCTTTCTTGTAAATGATCGCGGTGAGCGCTTCATGAAAGGTATACATGAATTAGCCGACCTTGCCCCACGTGATGTCGTTGCAAAAGAAATCTCACGGCAGATGGCAAAGAGTGGCGCTAAGCATGTCTGGCTTGATGCGCGCGGTATCAAGGATTTCGGTGAGCGCTTCCCAACGATATTTGCATCTTGCCAACAACTTGGCATTGATCCCACAAAGGACTTGATCCCGGTAGCTCCTGCATCTCATTACGCCTCAGGCGGAATTCGCACTGATTTAAATGGTCATTCATCAGTTCCTGGGCTTTATGCAGTTGGTGAGACGGCCTGCACGGGAGCTCATGGCGCCAACCGTCTTGCTTCTAACTCTCTTCTAGAGGGCCTCGTTTTCGGTGCACGGATTGCCGAAGATATCGCTAAGAACCTCTCGACCTGGGAAGACCCAATCTCCCCAGATCCAATTGAAATCCTAATCTCCCCATCAGTACGTGGTGAATTACAAAGGGCAATGTCAAAGGGCGCTGCCGTTGTCCGCTCCGAGAAGTCTTTGAAAGAAACTCTCGCTACTTTAGAGCGACTAAAGGATGCAACAACAATTTTTGCAAACCTCGATGCCTGGGAGACTACTAACTTATATCTATTGGCAACCGCGATTGCGCGCTCGGCACTAGAGCGAACTGAATCACGTGGCTCACATTGGCGAGAAGACTTTCCGGAGCCCACAACCAACTGGAAGAAGCGAATCCATCAATCGCTAGATGAGATTGGAAATTGGCGCTGTGAATACGAGGAGGTGTTTGATGACCTTAGCATCGTGCACTAGCAAACTAGAGAGTTTTGGAATAGATATCGATGAACTTGCTCATCTAATTACTCATGCCTTCAAGGAGGATTTACCTGAGGGTGATGACAAGACCACAATCGCAACAATTGATGCCCAGCAAAGTTCGCGCGCTGTTATGCGCAGCCGTAAGGATGGTGTGATTGCTGGAACTTGTGTAGCAGCTATGGTTTTTGGTGAGGTGGGCTTGAAGGCAATTACCTTTGAAAAAGAGTGTGGCGAGAGTGTGAAGGCTGGCGAAACTATTCTTGCAATCGAAGGCAATACCCGCGATATCTTGCGCAGCGAACGAATCGCTCTTAACTTCATCAGCCATCTATCAGGAATAGCAACGACAACACGAAAGTGGGTGGATGCCGTCCAAGGTACTGGGGCAGTAATCAGGGATACCCGAAAAACCACTCCTGGGCTTAGAAAACTGGAGAAATTTGCGGTACGCATGGGGGGCGGGGAGAACCATCGGATGAATCTCTCCGAAGGTTCAATCATTAAAGATAATCACATCGCAGCTGCCGGTTCGATCACAACAGCTGTGGAGCGGGTGCGAAGTGAATTCCCGGGGATGCCGATCGAGGTAGAAGTAGATTCATTAGAACAACTTCAGGAAGCACTTGGCTGTGAAGTCGAAGTCATATTGCTCGATAACATGGATTTAGAGATGACGAAAAAAGCAGTTGCAGCTGCAAAAGGCTTTAAATCTAAATTGGAATCCTCAGGTGGGCTAAC
>CAZZIN010000016.1:0-13275 GCA_964654425.1 uncultured Clavibacter sp.
AGATGGCCCGCGGTCATATTTGAAACTCGGGAAGTTGCAGTCCAAGGCGCAGATGCTGTCATCCAAGTTTCTACCGCACTTCGCGAATTAGATGCTGACCCAGATATCGATGTAATCATCATTACTCGTGGCGGCGGCTCATTCGAGGATTTGCTGCCCTTCTCAGATGAAGGATTGGTTCGCCTAGCTGCAAGTTGTAAGAAGCCAATTGTTAGTGCGATCGGACACGAACAGGACACCCCACTACTAGATCTCGTCGCAGACCTGCGCGCATCCACGCCCACTGATGCAGCGAAGCGGGTCGTGCCGGATATCAAAGAGGAGTATGAGCGGATCAAGGGCCTTCGCGAGCGGGCGGACCGAAAGATAAATGACAGAGTAGTTCTTGAGATGACCAAAGTTGTTAATTTGATGCAACGGTCTTTTGCCGGAATCAATTCTCGTGTGATTCGATCTCAAGAAGAGTTGAAGCATCTAATTGCGCGAGTGCGGACGCTCTCGCCGCAAGCAACCCTTGATCGAGGCTATGCCGTTGTCCAAAAAAGTGATGGTTCAATCCTTCGTTCACCAAAGAATCTTGTGGAAGGTGAACGGCTAAAACTTCGTCTCGCCGAAGGTGTGGCGGTTGCAACAGCCACAGGCGAGAGCGAGAGTGATTCAACCTCACGCGCGATGAAAGGCGAGTAGATTACGAATATGGCCGAGATGAGTTATGAAGCTGCTCGAGATGAGTTGGCCAAAGTCGTAACAACCCTTGAATCTGGTGGCCTTGGTTTAGAGGACTCATTGAAACTCTGGGAACGGGGCGAGGAATTAGCTGCTATTTGCCAAGAATGGCTTGATGGCGCAAAGGCGAAACTCGAAGCTGCAAGCAAGCTAGGCGTTAACGAAGCAAAAGAGAGTTCAAAGGAAAAGTAATGCCGGAATTCATCTACGAGGATCTCCTTCCGGTTGGTCCGGATGAGACCGAATACCGGTTAGTTTCAAAAGATGGAATTTCGACTTTTGAAGCAGATGGACGAACCTTCTTAAAAGTGAGCCCCGAGGCAATTCGAGGCTTAACTGAGGTAGCGATGCATGACATCTCGCACTACCTAAGGAGCGAGCACCTAAAACAATTAGCTGCGATTTTGAAGGACCCAGAAAGTTCACCTAATGATCGTTTTGTCGCGCTAGATCTCTTGAAGAATGCGAATATCTCTGCCGGTGGAATCCTGCCGATGTGTCAAGACACGGGTACCGCAATCATCATGGGAAAAAAGGGACAACAGGTCCTGACCTCAGAGCGCGACGAGCTCACGATCTCGCGCGGCGTCTACGATGCATTTACAAAATTGAATCTTCGCTACTCTCAATTAGCCCCAGTATCAATGTGGGAGGAGAAGAACACTGGAAGTAATCTCCCCGCTCAAGTCGAAATCTATTCCGACTTCGAACATCCCGATGAATACAACTTCCTCTTCATTGCAAAGGGCGGCGGAAGCGCAAATAAGTCATTTCTCTATCAGGAAACTAAAGCGATTCTAAATCCCAAGACCTTCTTGATTTGGCTCGAGGAAAAGTTGCGATCACTCGGAACAGCAGCATGTCCTCCCTATCATTTAGCGATCGTTATCGGAGGTACTAGCGCCGAGTTCACCGCCAAGACCGCGAAGCTTGCCTCTACAAAATATCTTGATTCACTGCCGACTACAGGAGATGCAAAGACTGGACGGGCCTTTCGTGACCCTAAGCTTGAAAAAGAGGTCTTTGAACTAACCCAGAAATTAGGTATTGGCGCACAATTCGGTGGCAAATACTTCTGTCATGACGTACGCGTTATTCGACTACCTCGCCATGGCGCATCTCTTCCTATCTCAATCGCAGTCTCATGCTCTGCAGACCGACAAGCTCGCGCGAAGATCACCAGAGAAGGCGTCTTTATTGAGAAGTTAGAGACCGATCCAGCTCACTTTTTGCCCGAGACAACCGATGAACACTTAGACGATAACGTTGTTCGAGTTGATCTAAATCGCCCGATGGCCGAGATAACGGCAGAACTATCGAAATATCCAGTAAAAACAAGGCTTTCTTTGACCGGAACCCTTGTAGTAGCTCGCGATCTCGCCCATGCCAAGATCAAGGAAGTAATCGATTCGGGTAAAGCGATGCCAGACTATTTGAAAAAGTATCCGGTTTATTACGCGGGACCGGCAAAAACTCCGCAAGGTTATGCCTCCGGTTCATTTGGACCAACAACTGCAGGCCGAATGGATTCGTATGTCGAACAATTCCAGGCCCTTGGTGGATCTTTAGTGATGCTGGCAAAGGGAAATCGCTCCAAACAAGTCACTGAAGCTTGCAAGAAACATGGCGGTTTCTATCTCGGTTCAGTCGGTGGACCAGCAGCTCGCCTTGCTAAGGATTGCATTAAGAAAGTTGAAGTCCTTGATTACGAAGAGCTCGGAATGGAAGCTGTCTGGAAGATCGAGGTTGAAGATTTTCCGGCCTTCATCGTCGTTGATGACAAAGGAAATGATTTCTTTGCTGAGACTACTAAGCCGCTAACGATTGGCACTAAACCAAACTAAGGGGCCGATCTAAAGGGCGATTTAGTAATAACGTGAGCGCTTAAATTTTGCGAGCGCCCGGCAAGGTGTTTCGTAACGAACATCTATGTAATGAAGTCCCCACCTGATTTGGGTTACTGGGTTAGTCCGCCAATCAGTTCCAATGATCTCCATCTTGGCTGCAGGAAGTGCCTGGGGGATTCCATGTGCCAAAGTCCGTGGGTTGCGAGCCCGGTAATTCCAATTGCTCTCTTTGGTCCAAAGTGAATTGAGGCAAGAGAACTGGTAGCTACCCCAGCCGTACTTCTCTTTGGCGATGCTCTGTGCGACCTTGCGCGCACCTTTTGGAGTTCTAGCCTTCTCGACGAGTTGAACCATCTGGGAGACCATCAACATATCCATCGAAGCCACGGCTCTCTGATCGCTCATAACGACTGATGTGGGCAGGAGCGCTTCAGGGACATTTGGAACATCGACCACGAGGTTGGCGCTTGCTTCAGTGCTTGCAACAGGCGCCTGCTCGGCCGATGCGCCACTAACCACCGCAAGCTCGAGTGTGGCGAAGAGGGAGAAGGAGACGACGGCAGATGCCAGCACCGGCATCGTTACACGCTTTCGCAAGGTTCTACCTCCTCTTTCGAGGCCATGTAAGGGGGAAGGGGGTTGGATGGATAATCAATTCCGACCTGAAGGGTGACAAAGGGTTAGCCCACCCGCAAATCAAAACAGGCGTGTGGCGGGAAAAATTAAAATCTCACAAGATTTGTGGATAACAAAACCCCAGTTCGCACACGGAACTGTCTGATTTATACCTTATGAAGCAAAACCCCTCATTTTCGAGGATTAAGCGAAGAGTTGGACCGGGTCCTCAAGTAGCTCAGTTACAAGAGCCGCGATCTGGGATCGCTCCGAGCGGGTAAGGGTCACATGGGCAAATAGAGGGTGGCCCTTTAGGGATTCGATGACGGCAACGACTCCGTCATGGCGACCGACGCGAAGGTTGTCTCGTTGGGCGACATCATGGGTGAGGACGACCCGCGAGCCCTGTCCGATCCTTGAGAGCACAGTAAGTAGGACGCCCCGCTCCAGCGATTGAGCCTCATCGACAATCACGAAAGCATCGTGAAGTGAGCGACCACGAATATGGGTGAGGGGTAGAACTTCAATCAAACCTCGATCCATGATCTCTTCGATGACTTGGTTTGAGGCGAGAGCGCCAAGAGTGTCGAAGACTGCCTGGGCCCAAGGCGACATCTTCTCCCCTTCGGTGCCCGGTAGGTAGCCAAGTTCTTGGCCGCCGACGGGGTAGAGCGGGCGGAAGACGACAACTTTCTTATGGAGCCGGCGCTCCATCACAGCTTCCAATCCCGCACATAAAGCAAGCGCGGACTTACCAGTTCCAGCCCTGCCGCCTAAGGAAACGATTCCGACCTCTTCATCAAGGAGTAGATCAAGTGCGATGCGTTGCTCCGCCGATCGGCCATGGATTCCAAATGCAGTGCGATCGCCTCTAACTAAAGTCAATGATTTATCTGCGGTAACTCGCGCAAGTGCGCTTCCCTTCTCAGAGTGCAGGACTACTCCGGTGTGGCAAGGAAGATCCTTGGCAATCGGGTCGCTAACTTTTTCTCCGGCATAAAGCGCATCAATCAACTTTCCTCCGACGCTCTCCTCCACCATCCCGGTCCAGCCACTACTTGGTACTAACTCAGCGCGATATTCCTCGGCGACGATTCCAACCGAAGATGCCTTGACCCTAAGCGGAAGGTCTTTAGTAACTAAGACAACCTCTTTGCCTTCGCTGACGAGATTTCTTGCGATTGCCAATATTCGGGAGTCATTCGTTCCATCGCGTAAAAATCCATGGGGCAAGGACGAGGTATCGGTGTGATTCAGCTCGACTGAGAGCGTTCCCCCAGCTGCATTGATTTTTAGCGGTTGATCAAGGCGGCCATGTGCCACTCTTAAGTCATCTAGGGCTCTAAGGGCTGCGCGCGCGAAGTAGCCCAATTCAGGGTGATCTCGCTTGCTTTCTAGCTCCCCGATAACAGCAATCGGGATGATGATTTCGTGCTCTTCGAAACGGTAGAGGGCGGTGGGGTCGGCGAGTAAGACGCTTGTATCCAGGACGTAAGTCTTAACAACTTCGGAGCTACGACGGGCCAATTGGCTCCTTTTCCTGCTCTTTTATTCTGTTGTCTCGCACTAACAGCGTCGTTAGTGAGGGAAATTGTTAACAGGAAAAAGGTAAATCCTGGAGGCCTTGCTAGTCATGCGACACGCTCAAACTTTTTTTCGCGCGATGCTACTTTCCTAACCGTCTCTCCCTTAGCGAATAAGAACGGAGTGCGCGCAGGAAATCTACTTTGCGAAAGTCTGGCCAATATGCCTCGCAAAAGTAGAACTCGGATTGATGGCTCTGCCATAACAAGAACCCGCCCAGGCGCTGCTCGCCTGAAGTACGTATGACCAACTCTGGATCAGGTTGTCCGGCTGTATATAGGTATTGGTCAACCTTCTCAGCTGAAAGGGCCTCGCTGATCTCTGTAACGCCCTTGCCGATCGATGCTGATTGCTCAATGTAACGCTTGACCGCATCGATGATCTCTAAGCGCCCGCCATAACCAATCGCAACATTTACGGTGATGCCCTCAATTTTTGAAGTGCTCATCTCCACATCACGGAGAGTTTTCTGGAGCGATTCTGGAAGTAATTCGAAGGAGCCAACTGGGCGAATCTTCCACCGTCCGGTCGAACGAAGTCGTTCCACTGCGGCATTAATAATTTCAAGGAGTGATTCCACTTCATCGCTTGGCCGTTTAAAGTTATCGCTTGATAGCAACCAGAGCGTTACAACTTTTATCTCAGTCTCTTCACACCAATCAAGCAGCTCGATGATCTTCTCCGCGCCGGCAATGTGACCTCGACGAGCGGATGTGTCACCACTTGGAGAAGGATTTTCTTTCGACCAACGACGATTTCCATCAAGTATGACTCCAATGTGCTGGGGAGTCTTTGAGAGATCCAGCCGATTAAGCAACCTTCGCTCATAAATGGGATAGAGCGCAGATTTTATGATCGACTTTATTGTCACTTCGCTTCTCTTAGCCTCTAGAACTTGTACTCGCGCGAAACCCTTCGCTCTGCGACAAATGAGAGAATCGGCAGGGTTCCAGCAAGGATAAAAAGAATCATCTTCCTAATTGTGAAGCGGGCCTTGGCAGTGAAATGGATAGCAGTTAAAACATAGAGGGCATAGACATATCCGTGGACAAACGGGATCCATTTGACCTTTGCTTCTAGCTCGGGGGCATCCAGCAGATAGACCACTGGAAGCTCTACAAACCAGAGCAACAATGACATCACTCCGGCAAGGAGGGCCATAACTCGAAAGCGTTGGACTACGCCCTTCATTTATTGGTTCTCCTCTTGGCGATCCCGCCATCGGCTGTATAGCGGTAAGAAAAGTACTACGAGCGCCATGAGCCACCAAATAACCACATAGGCGATGTGTTGCCAGTAATACCCAGGGACGCTGGGTGCGGCTGGGTCCAACGCAACCCTTTTAATCGGTATCTCCATGCCGTCCTGCTTCTCGGAGAGGGCAGCGACAAAGCCGTCATAGTAGTTACCGGGAAAATCTGCAACGAGCAGTGAAGGATCAATCCGACTTAGCGTTCCATCACTTCGTTCACTCAGATCTTCATATTGTCTGGGGAAGAGTCGACCTGTGACGAAGATATCGCCCCTTGGCATGTCACTCTCGTTTTCGCTTCGAAGCACAAGTATGTAACCGCCACCATCAACCTCCATCAGAGCAACCAACCAATCTGATCGCTTGCCATCACTATCAATTTGATTGGGCGCATTGAATTGAGAGAGATATGTTCCGGAGAATTCAACAATTCTATTTACCGATTCACCACTTAAGTTGCTATTGGGAGAAGCGACTTTAGATAGGGGAACTATTGGTTTTTCTTTGTAAGGTTCTTGTAACTCTTTAACCTGCGCCGCCCGATCAAGTTGCCAAAATCCAAGGGCGGAAAAGACAATAACTAAGAGGATTACTGAGAAGAAACTGCCGACTTTACTTGCGAGACTTTTATCTTGTCTCATCTTCAATCCGACGTTGCTCCATCCGTTTGTATCTCTTGTAAAAACTGCGAAGCAAGATGACCGTCGCAAGCGTCAAAGTAATCATCGTTATTGATCCGGCAATACCTTGATCTAGATATCCACTTTCCATGCGAGAATCATCCCATGGGCGCGGCTAAGGAGACTCAAGACTTCCTCCGTGAGCGCTATGGGAAGAGGAATAACAATCTCTGGAAATACCTAGCGCTTGCGCTACTAGCTATTGGACTACCGTGGTTGATGTGGAGCGCCTGGTATCACTCCAATCCCGAAGCGCGCGTCACCCTTGTAAGTTTCAAAGCTATCGATGAGCGCCAAATAGAAATCACATTTGAGCTTGATCGACGCAATCCTGGGCTTACCCATTCATGCACTCTTGTTGCAAGAGATTTTGATAAAAATATCGTGGGCGAGATTGAACTAGATGTGGCTCCAAGTCCCTCTAATCCGATAAAGATGACCGCGACTATCCCTACTCGCCTAGAGGCAGTAAACGCTGCCGTCCTTTCATGTCGCGCTAAACCGTAATTACTGCTGGCCAAGAAATCCCCCGCAAAAGTCGCAATAATCTCTCCCTTATGAGCGCCAAAACCTGGTTGACCCAAGAAGCCGCAGACCGGCTCAAGTCAGAACTAAATCAACTTGAGACGACTGGTCGAAGTGAGATTGTGAAAAAAATCGAGACGGCGCGTGCTGAGGGAGATCTCAAAGAGAATGGCGGTTATCACGCCGCTCGTGAAGAACAGGGCAAACTTGAAGCGCGCATCAGACAACTAAAGGCGCTCCTTGAAAATGCAGAGATCGGTACACCTAAAGGCGAGGCCGGCAAAGTGGGACCTGGTATGAAAGTTGGCGTCGAAATCATGGGAAAGAAGATGGAATTCCTCCTAGGTTCGCGCGAGATCGCAAGTGGCGAGCTTGATGTCTATAGCGAGCAATCCCCGTTAGGCGCTGCGGTAATGGGCGCAAGTGTTGGAGATGAGCGTAGTTATATGGCTCCGAATGGGAAATCGATAACGGTAAAAATTCTCACCACCGACTTCTTTGCTTAACTTTATTTTGTCGCAGTATTGATGTACTTGCGGATGCTCAGTGGAACGAAAATCGCCATAATCAAGACGATATAGATCAAAGACATCTCAAGTGGATTTTGACTTGGCCAAGAATTAGCCGTCACTCCAAAGATATTTTGTAGCCCAAATAACTCTCTGCAAGCAGCAACCATCGTGGAAACTGGATTCCACTCAGCAAAATATTGAAGCGCCTTGGGCATCCCAGTTGTCGGAGCGAAAGCATTTGATAGGAAAGTTAGCGGGAAGACGGCGATGAAAACTGCAGCGTTGGCCACTCGAGCCGACCTCACCGAAAGTCCAATAAGAATTCCAATCCATGCCATCGAAAACCCGAAAAAGAGCAGGAATAAGAATCCAAGTAATACCTTGAGAATCCCAGAATCTGGGCGCCAGCCAACAACGAATCCAGCCAATCCCATTACAAAAAGCACCACGATATTTAGTAACCCATCGCCAAGAGCGCGCCCAAATACAACTGCTCCCCTTGAAATCGGCAGTGATCGGAAGCGATCAATGAGGCCTTTCTGCATATCCTCAGCGAGGCCAACCGCTGTTCCAGCGAGAGTAAATGCGACAGTTTGAACGAAGATTCCAGGCATCAAGAGTTGCACGTAATCCACCCCAGGAATTCCAGTCGAGATTGATCCACCAAATACATAACGGAAAAGAAGTACGAACATCACAGGCTGAATGGTCGAGAAGATCAAGACTTCAGGTACTCGAACGAGCTGGAGCCATTGGCGCTTAGTTACGACTAGAGCATCAGAGATAGCGTGTGACATCTACTTTTTCCTCCCGCGTTTCTTTACCGAATCCGCTTCCTCTGGCTTGGACTCTTCGGCAGCATGACCAGTTAGTGAGATGAATACATCATCGAGTGATGGTCGCTTCAATCCAATATCTAGCGGATGTATTCCCAAATCATCCAAGCCCCGAGCCGCCTCGATAAGCGCCTTGGATCCAGTTGTAACCGGCGCAGAAACCTGGCGCAGCCCTTCATCAACGCTCACATTCGCACCAGAGACCTTAGCAACAATCTCTTTAGCGCTAGCAAGATCTTTTGATTCGACAACTACTTCAAGACGTTCGCCGCCGACTTGGCGCTTTAATTGATCTGAACTCCCTCGCGCAATAACTTTGCCATGATCGACAACAACGATGTCGTCGGCTAGATGATCAGCCTCTTCGAGATATTGGGTTGTAAGCAAAAGGGTTGTACCTCCAGCAACAAGTCCTTTGATTACACCCCACATTTCTTGGCGGCCTCTTGGATCAAGTCCAGTTGTAGGTTCATCTAGGAAAAGGATTTTTGGCTTCACGATTAGAGATGCCGAAAGATCCAATCTTCGGCGCATACCGCCGGAGTAAGTGC
Organism: uncultured Clavibacter sp.; assembly: GCA_964654425.1. Classification (GTDB taxonomy): domain Bacteria; phylum Actinomycetota; class Actinomycetes; order Nanopelagicales; family Nanopelagicaceae; genus MAG-120802. Next base: position 9,129 of record CAZZIN010000016.1, read on the forward strand.
GGATTGGTCGCTTTGCCGCTTCCGTAAGACTGAATTGCTCTAGTAATTCCTCAGCGCGTGCTTTCGCAGCTTTTGCAGAGAGATGATAGAGACGTCCGAACATCAGCAAGTTGTCCCAACCAGTCAACGTCTCATCAACGGCAGCGTATTGGCCCGATAATCCAATTACTTCACGCACTTGCTCAGGATGCTTAATTACATCAATACCCGCGACAGTTGCTCGTCCGGAATCTGGAATTAATAGCGTTGTAAGAACGCGCACAGTTGTTGTCTTGCCAGCGCCATTCGGTCCCAACACTCCAAGCACTGTGCCTTCACTCACATCTAGGCTCAAGCCATCAAGCGCGCGCACCTTGCCACGGTCATAAGTTTTAACCAAATCTTCTGCAACAACGCTTTTCACAGCGTTGAGAGTAGTAGCCTTACGACGGAGGGCAAAATCAACTATGACAAAACCACTTACACACCGCGAAATCATGATCATCATGGGTAGCCTCATGACTGGTCTCTTATTGGCAGCGCTAGATCAAACTATCGTCTCTACTGCGCTGAAGATGATTGTTGAGGATTTCAACGGTCTAAATCACTATTCGTGGGTTGTGACTGCCTACCTACTTACTTCAACAGCATCTACTCCGCTCTACGGAAAAATTTCTGATCTCTACGGAAGACGCCCGGTTTATCAATTTGCCATCGTTGTATTTCTAATCGGATCATTCCTCGCTGGAGCCTCAACTTCGATGGAGCAATTAATTATCTTCCGCGCGATCCAGGGTCTTGGAGCCGGCGGATTGATGGCGCTTACATTTGTCATTGTTGGAGATATCGTCTCGCCTAGAGAGCGTGGAAAATATCAGGGACTTTTTGGCGCCGTTTGGGGACTTTCATCGGTTGCAGGCCCACTTCTTGGCGGTTTCTTCTCTGATCGCGCAGAGATACTAGGTGTTACTGGCTGGCGCTGGATTTTCTATATAAATCTCCCTTTCGGCATTCTCGCCCTCGTAGTAACAACGATGGTTCTTCATATTCCAAAAGTTAAGCGCGAACATAAGATCGATTATCTTGGTGCGCTATTAATCGTCGCTTCGGTGGTTTCGATACTTATTGCACTTTCGGTGCTTGGACCAGAAAACGGTTGGAGCGATCCTCGAACTGTTGCAGCGCTAACGCTCGGATTCGCGATAGTCGTTCTCTACATGCTCTGGGAGAAGCGAGTCACCGAGCCGATCCTCCCCTTAGATTTATTCAAGAACCACACATTTAGCCTTACCTCCATAATTGGCTTCATCATCGGAGCTGGAATGTTCGGCGCAATCATCATGCTTCCGCTCTATCTTCAAATCGTCCAGGGTGCGAGCGCGACTGAAGCTGGTTTGAAGTTAATCCCCTTAATGCTCGGAATCCTCGCCGTTACCATCACCAGCGGTCGAATCATCTCTAAGACGGGGAAATACAAGATATTCCCTATTCTTGGCACAATCGCGATGAGCCTCGGTCTACTTCTAATGACTCGCTTAGAGATTGACACTCCGTACTGGCAGCTCTCTATCTATTCGATAATTCTTGGAGCGGGACTTGGAGCTTCGATGCAAACTATCGTTATCGCTCTGCAAAATGCGGTTGAATTCAAAGACCTAGGAATTGCAACCTCTTCAAACACTTTCTTCCGCTCACTTGGCGGCGCTTTTGGAACAGCGATTTTCGGGACAATATTGAGCCACCAAATCGGGAAAAATCTCGAGAGTGGATTTAAAAATTTGGCGCTCTCAAACCCTGATGCAGTCTCTAAGTTGGATCCAACAGTAGTTGGCGCACTTCAAAACAACACAGAGGTCATCGCAACTCTTCCGGTAGAGGCGCAGAACACAGTACTGACTGCCTTCATGGATTCATTCCAAGTCGTGTTCTGGGTGGCGGTACCAGTCATGGTGATCGGGTTCTTCTTTGCGCTATTCCTTAGAGAGAAACCACTTCAAGATAGCCAGGCCCATGCAACCGCGCGCCAGGATGCTGCTGGAGAAACTTTAGGTTGAAACTCCGTTCACCATTTGTAGGCCTGCCCCGAGAAGTCTCGGTACTTGCTTCTATTTCGTTTCTTGTCGCGATTGGCTTTGGACTAATAATTCCAGCGATTCCTATCTTTGCAAAGACCTTTAATGTCACAAATACCCTGATTGGTTTGATCGTTTCTAGCTTTGCCATCATGCGCTTTGTCTCTGGTCTTTTTTCAGGAAAACTCGTTGATCGATTTGGTGAGCGGTTAGTTCTTGGCTGTGGACTTATTATGGTTGCAACTTTTACTACCTTTGCAGGGCTTGCCCAAAGCTATGAACAATTGCTCTTCTTCCGTGCAGCTGGTGGCCTTGGTTCTTCGATGTTCTCAATCTCCGCTGGCGCACTACTCATGCGCGTCGTTAGCGACAGTCAACGCGGCCGAGCACAATCTCTTTACAACGGTGGTTTTATTGCAGGTGGAGTAGCGGGCCCTGCCTTTGGTGGCTTGCTCCTTGCATTTTCACCGAGAGCTCCATTCTTTATTTACTCTGGCTTGCTAATCATCGCTGGAATATTCGCTCTGATCTTCCTCCATGAAAAACGTCTTGGAAAATCTACCAACGCGCAAAGTGCTCAATCTCAGGTAATGACAATAAGAGAAGCGCTCCAAATGCGCGCATACCTCTACTCGCTCTTTCTCGCCTTCCTCGGAAGTTGGATTTTCTTCGGAATGCGCTCCTCTATCCTTCCGCTTTTTGCAATCGAGGATATTGGGGTGACGACCTCTATTGTCGGCATTAGTTTCACGCTTGCCCTAATTGCACAAGGGTCTGTAATGGTTCGGGCTGGAAAATATTCAGATAAAAATGGAAGAAAACCGGTAATCCTCATCGGCTTCAGCATCACCTTGCTCGCACTATTTCTGCTTACGCTCTCAACAAATGTGGTTCTATATTTGATCGCGATGCTGGTGCTCGGCCTTGGCGCAGGCTTTGCGACTGCTGCCGGTGCAATTGTCGGAGATGTAATTAAAGGCAAAAGCGGAAAGGTCTACGCGCTCTGGCAGATGGCAGGTGATGCCGGGATGATGGTCGGACCCTTGGTCTTGGGCTTAGTTGCGGACTTATTCTCTTATCGAAGCGCGCTATTAGTCAGCGCAATCATCTTCTCATTCGCGATTTTGATTGCAATAAGAATCCCCGAGACGAATTCTGCTCGCCTCGGGGGTTCTGAGAAACCGCAACTACAAGAGGGTTAGTCGTTTCCTCGCAATATTGCAATTAGACGAAGCACCTCGAGATAGAGCCAGACAATGGTCATTACTAGACCGAAACCTGCGCGCCAAGACTCCTCTTGTGGGAGTCCCATTCGTACACCGCGCTCTGCTTGATCAAAATCCAAGATCAAGAAGAAGCTTGCGATTGCTACTCCTGCAACAGCAAGTAGCGGGCCGAAGAGACTTAAGGAGTAGAGGCTTCCGCCACCAAAGATCACGCTAATTAGGCTGCCTAATCCAAGTAGAAGATAACCAAGAGCTGCGCCAATTAAAACTTTCGTGAATTTTGGAGTCGCACGAAGTCGACCACTCTTATACATAAAGAGCATGCCAACGAAAGCAGCGATTGTTGCTACGACCGCTTGTTGGACGATACCGGGATAGAAGAGTTCGAAAGTCTTACTAAGAATTCCCAGGAATAAACCTTGGAATACTGCGTAAGTTAGATAGAGCGCAGGACGGACTTTTCGGCTAAATGCGCCGATGAGCCCTGTAATAAGTCCACCAATCATTCCAACAAAAAGAAGTGCTGGCGGAAAATTCAAATACCAAGCAGCCGCTCCAACAAGAACGACGACTCCGAGAAGTGTTCCGGTGCGAGCGACGACATCATCCATCGTCATCCGTCCGGTGCGAAGTGAAGAGGCAGCTGGGGCGTTATAGGTCTCCTCAAGAGTTTCTTGTGGAAGAGTTCCCATTGCTGCATACCCGCGTTGACCGTAGGCACGGTTGAGAATCGGATTCGAACTATTCATTGCTCTCCTTAGTTAGCTTTCCCTTTAGTTAGCTTTCCTTCATTAAGTTGTTTTTCCATTTAGTTGTGGTGCCCCCGGTGGGGGTCGAACCCACACTTGGACGATTTTAAGTCGTCTGCCT